>JAOTSI010000150.1 GCA_029865005.1 Desulfobulbaceae bacterium | reverse complement strand
ACAAAAAAGCCGGATCCTTGCGGGACCCGGCTTAATATAATAACTTGATATATTAGTAACTATTTAGATTTAGGATGGCACTTCCGACAATGTTTTATATCATTAATACTGAATGCCTTTTTTCCATTATGACAACTGCCACAATACTTACCTTTCTTCATTTCTTCCATGGTAAGCCTACCCTTCTTAACAACATCTTTCCCCACCTTCATAATAAAAAGTTTCGGATGACATTCCATACATTTAAGCTTTTCGCGGGTAGTATGTTTTTTATGACTAAAAACAGCCTTAGATGTTCCTTCTTTATTCTCCAAAGTTATATCATCAGGAAAATAGCCAGCTTCAACCATCTTTGACATGGCATTATCTTTAATTTCCTTAGCTTTTTCCTTGTGAGATTCGGCAATGGCAATGGCAGCTTCAGCCTCTGTCAATGCCTTTTCGGCTTCAGCCATGGCTTTTTGAGCTTCAGATTTAGCCTTTTCTGCATCAAGTCTGGCTTTTTCCACCAAATCTTTACCTGAAACAGATTCTTCAGCCATAACAGGAGCGGATGCAATCACAAACAATGCAAGTGCGGCAAAGACGATAAAGATACGCGTAGACACTTTACCCTTTATCCGATCAACATTCATATATTCCTCCTCATTACAAGGTAATTTCATTTAAAATACACACCCCGACATTTATGTCGGAGTGATAAACGAGATATCTAGTCTTATGGAAGTAACATATTAATGCCCTTCACCATGACCACCTTCTTCATCTCCACTAACCTCTTCCCCTTCAACGGGTTCAATCAGACCCTCACGCACCATTTTATCATAGCCTTTTTTACCTATATGGCAACGCGCACACTGAGTAGTAGTGGAAAAAGAGATGTCACCGTTATGACAAGTACCGCAATATTTTTCATTACAGAGACTTTCCATATCAAATTGGGCCTCTTCCTGCATATGCAAAGCTTCCATTTCAAAAGTGGAGTCATGACACCATTCACACTGCAATCCAATATCTTCCACATGAGCTTTATGACTGAAAATTACAGCTTTAAGAGGATAAGTGTACACAATATCGCCACCATGATCCTCGCCTTCGTCATCCTCGGCAAAGATATTGTTTGCGCTGCCCAGTCCCAACATAATGGCACTACAAAGCAAAAAGAGCAGAAAATTCTTTTTCATAATATTCACCGTGATATTTTCTCCGTATTGTAATCCGTAAGTGGAACGTGGTTATCTCGCATCAGCTTGACGACGTAAATCCCAAGGTGAGGATCGGGTAGCCTTCATATAGAATACATTAGGCTTAGAGCCTGATTCCGGCCTAAGTACCCAAACCTGTTTCTCTATCTGATGTACCATTTTATACACAACGTTCTCAGGATCAGAAATATCACCGAAAATTCTCGCTCCCGACGGACAAACATTGGAACAGGCAGTCAACTTTTCACCTTTTTCCAACCTAGTGTCCCAGCAAAAATTACACTTATCAATTGCCCGACGCTTGGCATTAAAATATCTGGCCTCGTAAGGACATGCCAAGACACACATCTTACAACCGATACATTTACTTGATTCCATCATAACTATACCGTTATTAGGATCTTTATAAGTCGCTTTGGTTGGACATGCGCGACAGCATGGTGGCTCATTACAGTGATTACACAGAGTCGGAATAAATTCCTGCTTCCTCCCAATTGCATCACTTACAGTTTTTGTTAATATCCTAGTTCTATACCCATAATCAGGTACCTCATTAGTCTCCTTACAGGCTTTTATGCATAGTTCACAATCAATACAGAGCCCTTGTCTTACAACCATGCTGTAATGAGGTGAATAAGGATATTTCTCTGTAAATTCCGAAGAGGAAGCATATACTTCATTCACCTTGGAAACCACAGACAAAATTTTACCACCTGCAAAAACTCCGCTAATGGCCAGCCCCACTTTCAAAAAACTCCGCCGCTCAATTTCCGTTACGGAATCAAGACCTTCATTCGGCAGATTATCCAAATCAATTTTATTGAGCTTCATATGTGCTACTCTCCTTGTTCAGGTCAGTTTATCCATGATTACTATTTAGCTTTCCGAATCCGATGATGACGCTGAAGTGCCTCTTCATGGGTTTCACCTTCTTTTTTGTAATGGATACCACCACAACCTGGACAAATAAAAGCGCCAGCAGGAACGATTTCGTGTTTTTGAAATTGATGAGCGTTAAGGATCTTTTCACCGAAAAGAAATCCGGTAATAGCCAAAGAAAGACCAGCTATCGCTACTGCAATCTCGTGGTAAGAAGGAAAATAGGGTAACAGACCGCTATACTCTTCCACTCCTAAACCGTGAAAGACGGGAACAAGCTGACCAGCAAGCACCAAATTATAACGCATAAAGAAGATACCTACCAACATCATAGCGGTAGCGCTGAACATTAACCCGTAGTTGGTGCCTTTTGAACGAAGCAAGAGGAAAAAAGGAATAACCATTCCCATAGCCACTTCAAACAGCCAAAAAGTCAAAGCGTGCGGTCCTGTAACAAATGCCATGATTGCAAGATATTTTTCCGGGGCAACTATTCCGCTGATAATTTTCCAAATGGTAAAAAACATGATAACCGCAATCAACATGGTTGTCAGTTGACACACGGCCTTAACAGCCCTTTCCATACGATGATCAAGAATCTCACGATTCATCTTCCAGGCCAGACAAGTAAAGAAAATAATTGCCGCACCACCGGACATCATAGCCGAAACGATGAAATAAATTGGCATATAAGGGCCATACCAAAACTCACGCCCATGAAGCATACCAAATACCGCACCCAGATTACTATGGGCTGCAACACCGAAAATTACTCCGAGTATTCCGGCAAAACGAGACATGGAATGGTTTTGATCAAGCAAGAAAAAGTACTCAATACCAAGGGATAGCAAATAAAGTCCGTAAAGGGTACCCATCCACCACATATTTGAAGTAAAATTAGGTGAAATTACATTGTAAACCGCCATCCGAAATGGGTTTTCAATGTCAAAAAAGATAATTGTAAAGCCCGCAAGCATAAAAGTTATTGATAAGAATACTGCTCGCTTAGCAATGGGCATATATGGTTCATAACCAAAAACATGGCCTATGGATGACACCAAACAAAGACCGGTAGAAGTTACAACGCAGAAGATATAGGCAGAAATAAGAAGTCCCCAAGGAATCTGTCGAGTCACCCCATAAACGTGATGATATCCCTTAAAAAATCCATCAATCCCGACAGCATAACCCCAAGCGGCAACTGCCCCGAACAAAAGCATTAAAAATAGGTGAGGTTTTGAGCTGAAAAGGGCGCCAATACCAGAATAGCCCCATCTTTCAGCGGTTTCTTTTTGAATTTTAACCATACTTAGTCCCTCCTTTAAACAAAATCATCAAGGAAAAGGTTACGTTGTGTTGCACCCCACAATCATTCTCAAATGAGAATACCTTACATACATTTTTTCCGTCTCCCCCGCTTAACCTCCCCTTTTCATATCTTTTAAAATCAAATAATATTAAAATCAACCACCGAATTATTAAATAGCTGACTCAATAAACATACGCAACAATCTTATATAACTATAGATTCAAAGTAAATATAAGATAAAAATGAGTGAGGCCTCATTTTTTTCTCCGACAACGGTCTATCATAATGACGCTGTTTCGTCAAGTTATTCTCTAACACACGGGTTATTCAACAACATCCCTCAAACACACCTTTAAACAAATTACTAAAGAGGTGCTTACTCCTCCAAAATATTGCTATTTATTTTCCTAAATTAAGTCTCATTTTAAATCTTTTCCAAAAGGACGCCTTTCGGTCAAGAATACACAATGCTGGGACTTTCTCCTCTTCCATATAATGGCAATGGGTAACCGCCATCCCCTCTCTAACGATAAATCCGAAATTTCTATAACACCCCAACCCACTGGCAGTGACATCCGAAGCGACAACAGTAAAACGCCCTTCCTTCTTATTCTTCCGCCAATCTCGTTGGACCAAGCCAATCCCAATACTGAGTAGTGCCTTACCAACACCTCTTTTTCTGTATTGTTTCTTCACTTCAATTCCGTGACCAGGAGTATTTATCAAGCCCGGATGGATATTCTTTTTAGTTTCATTAACAATAGAGTAAACCCCATCTCCTTCATACTTTAATGTGATAAACCCAACCTGCTGGTCCTCTTCGAACATCACCACATCAAAAAAATCTTGAGGCCTAGAAAATACAATTTTATAAGGTTTCCCTTCGATGCCGGTTATAATAGTTTCAGACTCAAGCCACAATAGCTCCAGCACCTGTTGAACATCAATCATATTTAGATATTATTATTAATCAACCAATATCTTAATTAAAAAAAAAAGGTCGTCCCTTTGCAGGAAACGACCTTTATTATTTTTTAATCACCAACTTTTTCACGAGGAACGATTTCGACAAAACCCGCCGTTTCCCTACACGGTACCATGGAATTTTCCACCGGAACCATACCCTCTATAACAGTCTCTCCGCCTTTATCAAGCAAAGCCCAACAAGCTATGGGCTCAAAGAAAGCCGTACCTTCTTCGTCATACTTAGCGTACCAATCTGTCGCCGGAATAATCTGTAGTATCTTCACAGTTACCCTCTCCTCCTTAGTTGATATTTACGTGGGCTCGGATCAATAATACGGTTAAAAACCATTTATTTATCCTCTTCTCCATTAATCAACGCGTCAGGATCATCGAAACCGAGACCTTCGCGAAATCCTTTTACATATGCTTTTTTCAAAAGCGGGTTGCTTAATTCATCAATTTCCGTTGTACGACTAACTCCCGTCTTCACGGCATCCGAGTATCCTTTAGCATAATAAGATTCGATCTCAACACCCTCCGTAGTATTGCCATACTTAATCGAACTCATACAATTTCTAAAGATCATAGAAATCAAAACCAACATAAAAAACCAACAAACAAACCAGCCAACCTTAGCATATAAGGGAATTTTCTTATCTCTATCTTTTTGCATTACCCATCCATCTTTTTATTTGCAACATATCTTACTTATTTCTTGACATAATACAAAGGTCCAAGCAAGTAAAAAATGAATGAGCCCTCATTTTTTCCCTTGCTTTCACTTCTCATTACTGATATCTTTTCTGTAAATTAAAATGACATATACATTAGCCTGCAACTTCTCCTGCGTTTAACGCATCGGATTAAGTCATGCCACGCATAAAGACAAACCAGCATATTTTCACATCGACACACCGTTTAAGCGGTATTATGCTACGTCGTTGTCTTTCCTCAAACCACTTTTCATCCTATATCTGTCCAATTTTACCTTCAAAGGTCACTTGATGGACAACAGCTGATTATAAATATACTTACGTCAGACAAGTCGCAGATGAGGACCGTTAACAATACTATTCTCCTCTGCTCACCTTGTCTTTACACCCATGAGGGACATACAGAGAACCAGAAAGGAAGGGGACAAATTGTATGAAAAAGAGAAAGAGCAAAAGAATTGGCTTAAAACCACTAATTATCATATTAACTCTTTTTTTTATGAGCTCACAAGCTTTTGCCCTCAGCGACGAAGACTGCATGGAGTGTCACGGTGATCAGGACCTCACCACCGAAGTTGAAGGTAAAACGATAAATCTATACGTAGATTATGAAATATTCAAAGATACGATCCATTCGGAAAACGGCTGCGTTTCATGCCATGAGGAAGCGGACGTGGAAGAAGGTGAAGATCACCCCATGCCCATGAGCTCGGTTAGCTGCGGTAATTGTCACGAGGAAGTTTCTGATACCTATACTAAAAGCCTACACGGCGTGGCACGTATGGAAGCTGGCGATCTACTTGCACCAAAATGCTACGATTGCCACTCTAAACACGCTATCCTTCCGCCGTCCGATAAAAGATCAGCCACCTACCCCCTTAATGTACCAACAACCTGTGGTAAATGTCATCGGGAAGGCAGCCAGATGAACAAATTGCACAATATTGAGGAACATAATATTGTTGCCAACTACACCATGTCCACTCACGGCAAAGGTCTCTATGTTGACGGGCTCATCGTTACAGCCGTATGCAGTAGCTGTCATACTCCGCACAATATTCAAGTTCCCGATGACCCAAACTCTACGGTAAACCGTGATCACATCAACGAGACCTGCAGCCAATGTCACGTGGGAATAGCTGAAAAATTTAAAAAATCAGTTCATAGCCCATTAATAACCAAAACCGATAAAAAGCTGCCGGTTTGTATTGATTGTCACACATCACATACCATCAGCCGTGTAGATAGAAAAGACTTTCGACAAGTAATTTCCAACCAATGTTCTAACTGCCATGAACATGAATCTGAAACATATTTTGAAACATATCATGGCCGTGCCGGCTTACTAAAAGGTGGGGAAAAAGCGGCAAAATGTTCCGATTGTCACGGATCACACGATATACTACCTTCAAGTTCTCCAAACTCTAAGATCCATGAAGAAAATATCGTGGCTACTTGTGCACCTTGTCACCCAAATGCGACTCCAAATTTTACCGAATACTTGACCCATGCGACCCATAATGATAAAGAAAAATACCCAGAACTCTTCTACGCATTCTGGGCCATGACCGGTCTCCTAGTCGGCACCTTCAGCTTCTTCGGACTCCATACCCTACTTTGGATTCCACGTTCCATGATTGAACGATTGAAAAAAATTAAAGGTAAGCATTAACCGTAAAAGCCATCCACGAACAGAGACCTGGCATTAATCGGTAAAACAAGCTCTAAAGGAACTTACTTATGGAAGAAGGAAAAACATTATACATAGAGAGATTCAGCGTTTTTCAAAGGCTTATTCATCTCTTGATCATCCTGAGTTTTCTGACTCTGGCCTTAACAGGTATGGCACTTAAATTCGCCATGGAACCATGGGCTCAAATTATCGCTAATTTCGGAGGGGGGTTCGTCGTACTCGGTGCGCTGCATCGCTTCATGGCTTTGATAACTTTTTTCTACTTCTTTTTGACTATGATTCTCATCTATTCAAAATGGAGAAAAACTGACAAATCATTATTAAGTTACATAATTGACCCTGAAGGACTTTGTCCAAGCCTTAACGATCTCAAAGAACTCATCGGGACCTTTAAATGGTTCTTCGGCGGTCCAATGCCTAAATATGGTCACTGGACCTACTGGGAGAAGTTCGATTTCCTCGCAGTATTTTGGGGTATTGCTGTTATCGGCGGATCTGGTCTGGCACTGTGGTTCCCTGAACAGTTCTCCTTCTACTTTTCAGGGAAATGGCTCAATATCGCCACAATCATCCACAGCGATGAGGCGTTACTGGCATCTGGCTTTATATTTACCATCCATTTTTATAACACTCATCTGCGACCTGAAAAATGGCCTCTTGATCCGGTCATTTTTGTAGGCAAAATAACAGTAGAAGAACTTCAACACGAGCGTCCGAGAGAATACCAACAACTATTGGAATCCGGCGAACTTGACAAACTAACAACCACTACTGCTCCAGAAGGCTGGTTACAAACCCTGGCCTATATGTTCGGCCTCTTCGTTGTTACCAGCGGCTGTGTACTGATCATAGCTATTATTGTAACCATGGCTAAATATGTTCTCTAATCTCTTCTAATAACCATAATCTCCCTTTTTGCACCCCTTTATGGTCGGCCGCGCTTCTACAGCGCGGCCGTTATTTTTTCAGGCATCACCTTAAATCCACAAAAAAATCCCACCTTGCTGGTCTTCTTAGCCATCTTCTTACTGATATCCACGTATACCTGTTTTTAATACACCTACCTCCCTTATACTAAGGCGGCCAATAGTTTTGCTACCCAAACCACTCCACTGCAATGGTAACAGTTATTATTATTAAATATATTGAAACATCTCTGTTTCATATGTTATCATAAAATATGATTATAGATATAATTACCGCCTGTTGAGAATTTATATTACATCAAATATGTATCCCTAGTGGGATATGAAGTAACCCCAAAGATTAATATGTTACCCAAAAAAAAACTATGACAATTACAATTTACACATCTATCAAAGCTAACAATATCAATATATTATAAGGAATGCGTATCAACAGATACAGTTTGATTGGAAAGTATTCTAACCCAATACATTTGAACTTGTTCAACTCAAATTTTGAACCTATATAATATTCAAAAAATGGTAACCGTTCACCGGGTTGTAAAAAAGAATCATATAACATCGGACCGTTAAGTCCGTTTACCAGTGCTGCGCATGTGGCCAAACAGGCCGGTGAGCTATAGTTAATCCTGTGTGAATCCGGTCTGATCCTGCGCAACCGTAGTGCTGGTGAATGCTAACAAAAAATGTATAGTTCCGATTTCAGGAGGTCTAACGTATAAGGTTAGGATAATCATTATTATCGCCTATCAACTATTGCCGAGTACAATATACTAACTATTAAACACTAAACCCCTGCTTTTCCATTTCAATTAGTTATTATAAACATAAGAAAAAGATAACCTGAAAATATAAGATGGGCAACAACAGGGCTCTCACCGAAAAACCAAATTTAAGGGACAACCAAAAAATACATTTTAGATTTAAACAGTCACCTATTTTTTAAAATTTATTTTATTCCTAATTTATAAATTGTTATCAATTGACACGAGGGCTCTTGGTATTCATCAATATATTATTAAACCTATAAACATAAAACCAAAACACAAACTAAATAATTTTATTATTACCTGTTATCAAATAACTAAAATTCTCACAAAAAAACATACAAAACATTTTTCTATGACCATACGAAAAAGCAAAAAACAACCGGTAAACATTTACCGCGAACTTACGGATCAAGAGGAACAAACCAGAGATTATCTACTTCTCCTTCCATTATTTGACAGTTTCAAGGGTGATGAGATCGACATCCTTGCTCGCTATATGAACTATTCCATGGTGCATAGAGGAGAATATCTATTTACAGAGGGGGACAAGGGAGATCACATGTGTTTCGTGGTAAGCGGATTACTGGAGGTGCTAAAAAAAAGTACCCAGGGAGATTACAGGGTTATCGCAAGATTAGGCAAAGGACATACCATAGGTGAAATGTCAATAATCGACAAAGCTCCAAGATCTGCCTCAGTCATTGCCAGGCAAGGAAGCATTATAATAATCCTCACCTATAAGGCCGTTGATTTACTAAGCAAAAGACATCCACTCATCATGGTTAATTTACTTAAAAAAATTATGCGGTTACTTAGCTTAAACATGAGACGAACTTCAAGCTGGCTTGCAGATACAATGCCAATATAAATGGGGAGCAATGTGAATAATAGTTTTCATAACATTCTTGGACGTTCAATAA
>JAOTSI010000149.1 GCA_029865005.1 Desulfobulbaceae bacterium | reverse complement strand
TTGTATGAGCTGCTGGGTAGAGCGGTTGATTTTGATGTAATTTTTGTGGAACTTGCTTTACTGCAATCTGGGGGAGAAGTTTCGGAGGGCATATTAAAAGCCGTTGAAAAAAATGGTGGAAATTTCCGATTAATTGCCCTTACTAATGATTTACCAGCTAAACATTCTCTGGCCGAATTACCGGTTCCGGGCAGCTTTTTAAGAAAGCCTGTAGATTTTGACTGTTTAAAAACGGTGCTGCATTCTCTTGGTATTATGCTAAGAAAGCTAAATTGTTGGGAATATAAACAGTGTGGCAGGGAGACAGGGGGAGAGAATAGTCTGTCCTTGGGAGTTTGTCCTGCCACTAAAATAACCGAAAATAATCAAGTTCACGGTGGGCAGTATGGGGGGAGATCATGTTGGGTAGTCTCTGGTACTCTATGCGATGGATATATTCAGGGGTCTTTTGCCTCAAAAATTAAAAGTTGTTTGGATTGTGATTTTTATCGACTCGTGGCTGTTGAAGAAAGTGATCGGTTTGAAAGTATAGATAAATCGTTATTGAAACGACAACACGAGTTGACTCGTAGCTCGGTGAGCGAAGGGATTTTTGGGGTGGATAATGCTGGCATGATCACCTCTTTTAATTTTGCAGCGGAAAAAATAACTGGATTTTCAACTGAAGATGTTCTGGGAAAACACCATTTGATTTTTTGTCGAGATAAAAATAAATCAGCCGTTGATTCAAAGGAAAGTCCTCTTCTCAGCTGTATGACCCAGGGTGATAGTTACCGAAGCGATGATCATTATTTTATGCGAAGCGATGGTTCCGATTTTCCGGTTCAACTTACCTGTGCGCCTATTGTAGAAGATGACAAGATAACCGGTGGGGTTGTTCTTTTTAAGGATGTAACTGAAGAATTGCGGATCAGGAGGAAAAAGGAGAGGGCGGAGCAAAAATTAAGCGACTTAGCCGACACTTTGGAAGAGCGGGTACGGCAACGAACAGCTGAATTACAAGGTGCTAATAAAGAGCTTGTGGAAACTTTGGATCAATTGCGAGAGGCCCAATCGCAGCTGGTACAATCGGAAAAAATGGCTTCCCTTGGTGGTTTGGTGGCCGGTGTAGCCCATGAAATAAATACTCCCATAGGGATTGCCTACACTGCATCTACTCATCTTGAAAAAGAAACCGACAAGGTGGTTGGTTTTTATCATAACGGCAAGATGAAGCGTCGAGACTTTGAAGAATATCTTTCCACTTGTACAGAAGCTACAAAATTACTTTATTCCAATCTGAATCGAGCTGGACAACTAATTCGGAGTTTTAAACAAGTTGCCATTGATCAGTCGGTGGAAGATAAACGGCATTTTAACTTTAGAGAATATCTCGACGAAGTTTTGCTCAGTCTCCGACCGATGCTTAAAAAGACTTACCATTCAGTTGAGATAAATTGTGATGATGAAATAATGTTGTATAGTTATGCCGGTGTGTTTTCCCAGGTGCTGACAAATCTTATAACTAATTCCGTTATTCATGCTTTTATGCCCGATGATGCAGGGATTATTTCTATCACTTTTTCACAGGATGGTAATGAGTGGTTGTTCAGGTATAATGATAACGGTAAGGGTATTGCTGCAGGTGATCTTAGTCGCATTTTTGATCCGTTCTTCACCACTAATAGAGAAAACGGTGGCAGTGGACTTGGTATGCATGTTGTCTTCAACTTAATAACTCAAAAACTAAAAGGCACGATTAGCTGTGAAAGTGAACTCGGTCATGGAACAGCCTTTACTATTAGAATTCCCTGTGAGAGCGTTGAAAATGGTGCTGGGGAAAACGCCAATGGAGCTGAGCGATGAGCGATCAAAATGATGAATTGATGTTTAGTGATGAACTGGCTACCGACTCCGAGAAAGAGAAGGAGTGTTCTTCTCATTTATCAGTCAGGCAATGGAAGGTTTTGATTGTTGATGATGAGAAAGAAGTGCACGATATAACCACTTTGGTTTTAAAGAATTTCAGCTATGACGGTAAAGAGCTGCATTTTCTTCATGCTTACAGTGGTGCAGAAGCCAGACAGGTGATTGAGCAACATCCAGATACCGCGGTTATTTTGTTGGATGTAGTCATGGAGAGTAATAACTCCGGTTTGGAATTTGTTAAATATGTTCGTAATGTTATATGTAACCCCTTCGCTCGAATAATTCTCAGGACCGGTCAGCCCGGACAAGCACCAGAAGAGAGAGTTATTGTAGAGTATGATATCAACGACTACAAAGAAAAAACCGAGTTGTCTTCTCAAAAGCTTTTCACAGTAATGGTCTCATCTTTGAGAACCTATCGAGACATGCTGGTTATAGAGGCTAATCGTAAAGGGCTCAAAAGAATTATCGATGCCTCTGCCAATCTCTTTGAACTTCGTTCTCTTAAACAACTTGCCTCTGGCGTTTTAACTCAACTGATCTCCATTCTCCATTTTGATCAGGATGCCATAGTGCTAAACAATGCCGGTATAGCGGCAACAGATTGTGGTAGCGGGAAGATTCAGGTCCTTGCCGCCACTGGACGTTTTGAGGAAATGATTGGAGAGAACGGGGATACCAATTTGCCGGAAAACGTCTGTGCGGATTTAAAAAAGGCGGTGAGCGAAAAGAAATCTCTTTATTATCCTGATCGCTATGTAGGATATTTTCAAAGTGATGTAGGCTCGGAAATAGTTATTTATTGTGAGGGATGGAGTGAGTTGGGGGAACTTAATAAATACCTCATTGAAATTTTCTGTACCAATGTACATGTTGCATTTGAAAATAGTTACCTCAATGCAGAGTTGGAAGATACTCAAAAGGAAATTATCTATACTCTGGGAGAGATTGCTGAAGCCAGGTCCGAAGAAACCGGTCTGCATGTAAAAAGAGTTTCTGAATACAGCGTGTTATTTGGAGAGAAGTACGGACTTCGACCGGTTCAATTGGAAATTCTTCGATTAGCTGCTCCCATGCATGATGTGGGCAAGGTGGCCATACCTGATGATATATTAAATAACCCAGGACAACTCTCTGTTGATGACTTTGAAACTATGAAAAATCATGCCGAGATTGGACATGTCTTGCTCGGCACTTCAAGTCGTAAAATTATGCGGGCTGCGGCCATTATAGCCATGCAGCATCATGAACGTTATGATGGAACCGGTTACCCTAAAGGATTACAGGGAGAAGAGATTCATATATTTGCTAGAATAACCGCAGTAGCGGATGTTTTCGATGCTCTATGCAGCGACAGGGTATATCGTAAAGCTTATAATATGTCAAAAATAATGGATTATTTTAAGGGGGAACGAGGTAAGCATTTCGACCCTGAGCTAGTCCGTATATTTCTGGATAATATTAATGAATTTATTAAAGTGAAAAATAGATTGTCAAATAAAGAATCATAATCAACGATTACTAATCGTCAAAATAGTTTGTTTGAAACATTGTACCATCATTGAGAGGTAAATAGTCTCTGATAATTACTTATGTAATTTCTCCGTAATATTGGACAGTGTCAAAGACAAGGAAAAGAGTTGTAATAATCAATTCATTTAGCAACTGTTTGGTTTGCAGAGCAACCAATTCTTCCAGGTGATCCTTGTATCGTTTCAATTCTAATTGGTTGCGAACTCTAGATTTAACGAGTTCTGGGCTAAATGGTTTAGTGATGTAATATACAGCCCCGAGTTTTAACCCTCTATCTTCATTTCGTTCTTCCGATAGGGTAAAGTGGATCCTTAAATCGGAAAATGCTTTCATCTTTAATTTCTCCAGAAGTTATTTATATTTTTTTTAGTATTGATTTTAAAAGGATGTGTGCATCGTCAAATTTGTATTTATCAAGAAGGCGAGTGAGAGTCTTTAATTCCTTGTTCGTCTCTTTGTTCCATTCATATTCCAAGATTTTATTTATAATCTCCTTACTCTCTTTTGGAATATGCTTGAGCAGGTAAGGCTCCATGTCACCAAGCAACATCGCGAGTTTTTCGGGATTCCCCGTATCCAGTTTTTTAATAGTAGTAGCGACATCCTTAACTGCAGTGAATTGCTTGATCCCTTCCAAGACCCTTTTTAGCTCTTTGTTAAAAGCGTGAAACAGGTGATAAGGATTTTGCTCTTCTTTTGTTACTGCCCCTTCTAGCTTAGCAGCAGCAGATTGGAGTTTACCCGCACCGATGGTTCCGGCCAGCCCTTTGATGGTATGGATGAGGCGTCGTGCAGAATCGTGTTCTCCATCTTGCAGTGCTTTTTCGATTACCATCGTTGAATCCATGTAATCGCTATAAAAATCAATTAAGACCTCTTTATAGAGCTCTATGTTGCCCATAGTATGTCTTAAGCCATAACTAGTAGAAATTCCAGGGATGTCTACTGGTAAGCCTAAGTGTTTATTTCCCTTATCCACATGTGTTTCTTTAGAAGAGATGTTCTTGACCATCAGACGATTGCCGGGTTTAATCCATCGTAGTAAGCAGGAGTAAAGTTCCTTCGGATCAATTGGTTTGTTGAGATGATCATTCATACCAGCCTTAAGGCTTTTCTCTCGGTCACCGGTCATAGCGTGGGCAGTCATGGCTACAATGGGCAGTTTTTCAATGGAGTAGCCAAGCTTGCGTATTTCCCTGGTGGCGGTTAACCCATCCATTTCAGGCATCTGAATGTCCATGAAGATCAATTCGAATTCACTTTCTTTTACACTCTCAATTGCTTGCAATCCGTTCTCCGCGAAAGTGACTATAATACCCGCCTTTTCAAGTATTTCTCCTGCTACCATACGATTAATCTCATTATCCTCAGTAAGTAGTATTTTGGCCCCCTGTATTACTTGTAAATTTTTCATATTCCCTGACGATATAGCTCTTCTACTTTTTATTCGAAGTTCACTATATCCAAAGGCGTCAACAATGGCATTGTACACGTCTGATGGCGTGACCGGTTTTACCAGTAGGGATGTCATGTCTCTTGTCTGGATATAGGCAGCGGTCTCCATTTCCTCTCTTACCGATGTCATAAATATGATTGGGGGTCGGGTAACGTCTGAATTGTTATCAATGGTAGTGCAGATTTTTCCTTGATAATTTTTTTGAGTATTCCAGTTAGAAAATATAAGTTCAAACGGAGTCCTACTGTCAATTGCTTCTTGGTATAGTTGTAAGGCATTGTCACATGATGAAGTCGTGACAACTTTAAAAGAAAAAGCCTTCAATGCCTGGCTTAATTGTTCACGAACGCTTTTGTTTTCCTCAATTATCAACACTTCTAAATTTCGTAAATTTAGAGGAAGGGATTGTTTTTCTATTTTTCGCCTATCTTTTCCTTCACCGAGGATGAGGGTAAAAGTAAAAGTTGATCCCTTTCCCTGTTCACTTTCCACCCAGATATTGCCCCCCATAAGTTCAACGAGTTGTTTACTAATTGAAAGTCCCAGCCCTGTACCACCGTACTTTCTGGTTGTTGAAGTGTCTGCTTGATTAAATTTTTGAAAAAGCCTTTTCTGTTGCTCTCGTGTTAGCCCGATACCAGTATCTTTAACGCTACATTCAATTATAATTTTGTTATCTAACCGTTCGGTTAATCGAGCCGAAACCTTGATCTCCCCTTTTTCGGTGAACTTAGTGGCATTACTTAATAGATTGTTGAAAATCTGGCTGACCCGGACTTCGTCACCGATCAAAACATTAGGTATTTTATCGTCAATATAGAATAAAAGCTCAACGCCGTTTTTCGCTATTTTATCTATTGAAAGAGCGACCACGTCTTCCAGGAGATTGGTAAGGTTAAATTTCGCTTGCTCAATATCGAGTTTACCTGCTTCAATTTTAGAGAAATCTAGAATGTCATTAATTATAGAGAGAAGTGTTTTTGTTGCCATGCTTATCTTTTGAAGATAATTCTGTTGACGAGGGGTGAGTTCAGTTTCTAGTGCCAGGTGAGTCATGCCGATAACTGCGTTCATTGGTGTGCGAATTTCATGGGACATGTTGGCCAGAAAATTGCTTTTTGCTTTAGTAGCCGCTTCAGCTGTTTCTTTTGCCTTAATTATGGCTATTTCCATTGACTTTTTATCGGTTACATCCTCTTTAACAGCTACAAACCTGGTGATTTCACCGTTGGAACCTTTTATAGAAGAGATAGAGGCGCTTTCCCAATATATATCACCGTTTTTCTTGCAATTACAAAATTCTCCGTGCCAGGCTTTTCCTGAAAGTATAGTATTCCACATCTCTTTGTAAAACGCCTTGTCTTGCTTGCCGGAACTTAAAACTCGTGGGTTTTGGCCGACGACCTCTTCAAAGCGATAGCCTGTGACCTCTTCAAACCAAGGGTTGACATACTCGATATTTCCATTCTTATCCGTTATAACTACAGAGACAGGGCTTTGTCTGACAGCCTGTGAAAGTTGTTGAAGCTCTTCTTCAGCCTTTTTTCTCTCTGTAATATCACGAACAATAGTTAGTAAGACGCGCCTTCCTTTGTAATCAATGGCCTTTAGGGTGAGCTCTTCATCAATGAGTTTGCCGTCTTTAGTCATATGTTGCCAGTAAAAGGATTGTGGGCTCCCCTTGGTGGCATTTTCAATATACATTTTTGCTTTTTCAATGGAACTTTGCCCATCCGGTTGATGCTCTGGTGAAAAATCGATCAGTGTACTGCCAATAATCTCTTCACGGGAGGTGTTCCACATGCGGCAGGCGGCCTCATTACACTCTATGAAAACGTCAGTTAAAAGCAGATAGGCATCGGAAGTGGTTTCAATTAGGGTACGGAATTTTATTTCGCTCTCTTCCAGTTCTGCTGTTCGCTCTATAACCCTTTCTTCCAGCTCATCTCGTGATCGGCGAAGTGTTATATTGGCTTGTTGACCGAGAAAAAGAGTTAAAAAAATACCTCCGATAGAAAATATAAGTGTAATTCCTATGATTCCAAAAATGGTCCAGCGCATTAAATTGTAAGAATGCATAACCTCCAAGATATTCTGTTCTGTAGCGATGCCAATATTATGCTCATTGTTCCATAACCAAGCTCCAAATACTGGGACACCTCTATAGTCCCGATAACCAAACATGTCCACATCTGATTCGCCACGTACGGCACTAGTTGCCATACGTGTAAGAGGCTGCTTTGATCTAGGAATTTTTGGTTCATAGCCAGCAAGTAGATTGCCTCCGGGATCTCGTATATCAATAGAAATAATACTTTTCTGTTGGGTAGTTGTGAGGCCTATCTGGTGTAACTGTTTATTGAACCGACTTTCGGAAAGCAGTTTGCCGGATATGGAAAAAGCATAAGTTTCTCCGGTTTTGCCGATTTGACCAAAATTAAAAACCTGTGAAAATTCAAGGGTAGGATCAAGACGCTGAGCTAAAATAGCGATAATTGTACCGCTCATATTCCGGATTGGAGCAGCAAAAAACATGGTTGAAATTATATCTTCATTATCTATTTCATCGCTGTTCAAAGTAATGTCACTCTCTAAGGGTGGAACAAATATAGTTTCACCTTGGAAGACCCGCTTTATAAGAGTGGCGTTTTGTGAGGCAATGAAATTTCGTTCACCGAGGTTGGCGTCCCTACTAGAACCGATATTTATGAGGTCAGGATTGATGATGAAAAAATCATTATCCCCAAATAAATCAATGTGGTTCTTGAAAAAGGATCGGCTTTTTGCCAAAGCCTCAGAAGCCATAAGGCTCTCTGACGTTGGGGGAACAACAAGTAGTTGTTCGGTGATATGAAGTAGATCTCTTTCATGGCTGAATTGGGTTAATAATTTTTTGCGTTCATTTATCCAAAGATTAAGCCGCTCAGCGGTAGTATTAAGCACTACTTCTAATGCAGTTTTGTGTTCTTCGAGAATCACTTGCTTATTGAATTCCAGTACACGCCACAATAGAATGGCAATAGTGAAAAGAAAAAGAACCAAAATTAGAATTACACTCCGTTGAAAGCCGGGCGATCCGAACCGATTAATAAGAGTTTCTTCATGACTGGCCTTGACATAAATGAACATCAGTAGAGCTAGGATTAGGAAAGCAACAAAAGAGCCGCCTATCCACCAAAAAGCTGCTTTCCATGATTCATCCTTATGGTGTTCATGTTCATCTAGTTTAATAGGAAGCCATTTTTGAACAATGGCTTCCATTTCATTTTTTGATATAGATTTTAGAGCTTTATTTAGTAAGGGGATTAATTCAGGCCAATCAGATCGTACGCCGATGTGCATGAATTTCTTGGGAAAACCTGCCTCTGCTGCGATTTTCATGTTGGCAAGATCATTTTCTCGTATCAGATAAGTTATACTTCCAAGGTACCCGACATACGCGTCTGCCTGACCTGTCGAAACGGCTTTTAGTCCATCTTGTGGAGTTTTGGCTTCAATTATAGATAGATCTGGGTGTTTAAGTGTACTATGTTCTATAATTGCGTAGCCTTCAGCCATAATGACCCTGTCATAGATTAAATCCTTTAAGTTTTCAATATGTTTGAAATCTGTCCGAGTTGCTATAACCCATTGAGGCTTGGCAATGGGTTTGGTAAAAAGCATAAACTTGCTACGTTCTGGGGTTATGGCGCAGATTGATGCAATATCAATGGTACCTTGCTTAATGCCTTCCAAGGCCTGTTTCCATGTTAGATCAGGAGTGTAATTAAATGAAATTCCAAGTCGTTTACCGAGAAGTTGAAGCAGATCGGCGGATAACCCTTGATGTTTAGAATTCTTATCTATAAAGTCATAGGGGGGCCAGGCTGGGTCTACCCCAACTTTAATTTCTGGATGTGCTGTAAGCCAATCTTTTTCATCGTCCGTCAGGGCTAAAGAGTTTGGGTTTTCTTCTTGTTGAGCTGCTAACGAAGAAGGGTAAAGTTGACTAATAAAACAAAAAAGTAATACGATGAATAGAAGCGATTGTGCCTTAAATATTCTTTGAGTAAAATATTTTTTGTTATCTGGTCGATTCATTTTTGTTCTGTTGTTCTTATTATGTAGGTGGCGTAATTCATTGCAGTTCAAGGTGATGGCATTGATATTTATAGTCTTCAGCACTGTATTTTTATTAAATAGCTGCTGAGATATTTTTTCCTTAAAAAAATTCTATCATATGCTCAATGAATTTATATAAGGAATTGAGGAAAAATTATTCTTTAGTACACCATGCTACCCATTAATCTGGTGATGTAAATATATATTGCTATTTTAATGGGTAATTAGTTCGTGGTACTTAGTAAATAAGAAAATAGTAGGTGTATTTTGTGTGGACTTAATTTAAATTTTCAAAAAAGGTGGGGAGTCGTAAGGAACTCTGAAAAAAGGCAAGTAAAATTTTTTAATCTATTTCTTTTGCGTGGCTCTTCGCTATTTCGTGTGGGTAATGGTATGACAATGATCATTTCATTTTACCCCGGAGGCTTTCGTTAAGATGGATCCTGAATT
>JAOTSI010000148.1 GCA_029865005.1 Desulfobulbaceae bacterium | reverse complement strand
TATCTCAAAGAAGTAATCTCGTAAGTGCCTGGGCGCAAATGACCATATTTGTTGAGAAATTTGTCGAACTTTGATTGTCCTAGGCAAACTTCGGCATACTCTTCAACCATACTTCCGGTTACGGTACAGATACTGCGTTTAAATTCTGTTAAACGATTACCTGTTATTGCCCCCCGTTTTACTGCAGAGCGAAGAAGCGCTTCTGCAATAAAGGCGTGGCGAGCAACGATAGCGAATGGTAACGTCCCAAGTTTCCTACACTTCGTTACAAGGAAATTGGCCCTAGCCAAGGGAGCATACGCCTCACTCTCAATAATTTCCGGGAGCAGCAGCTTCTCTAGAGTGGCTGCATCCTCAAGCGCGTGATTAAGTGTGTTGTTGGGGGCTGGATTTAGACATTCGCGTGTTAATTCTGTTAAGGCTGTTTTAAAAATCTCAAATTCTTCTTCATTCAGCAAATCTGGATATCGAGTCTTGAAATCGTCAGCAAAACAGAAGTCAATACATGTGGGTACAATATCAAACTCAACCTTATCATGATACTCAGGGTAGCTCTTAAGCCTGGCGAGCCAGGCATTAACGAGTTTTTCACCTATATCATCAGGTAAACACGCTGGTAGGAAAGAATTAAAGCTGTTTCGAACATCAATGTAGGGATGGTTATTGATAAGTACCATTAGTTCTTCATCTTCTAAGCATCGATACTCCATGGCAGCACGTGCTTTGCCCCATACCTCTTTGGTAATTAGCTCTCGATATAACGATGCCGCCAGTGGGCGGGGTGTAGTCCCTATGATTTCAGCCGGGTTCCAGTCAGGCATGATAGCAAAAATGGTATTGTTACCCAAGATGCCATCACGTTTTTTTGAGCTATTGCGTATAAAATCTTCAACAAAGGTTAACTGTCTTTTGGCACGCCGTTCAGTAACGGGATGCCAGTTACGCGAGAGTGCTATTCTTCTGACCTGGAACAGAAATAGCTGCCCCGTTTTATTCATGCCAAATTCAATATCTAGGGCGGCACATTGACAAATTTCTTCCAACTCTCGCGCCAAGCGTAAAAATGATGCAACTCGAGTAGATTTTATCATAGTCCTAGCAGCATGCCGATAGACGAATAAGCTTTTATGAACCCCACTGCCACTGGTAACGACATCTGTACGGCCACTTTCGTCGTCGAAGTCTATGCAGTAATATGGTGCTCCGTGTACCATGTCAAATGTCATGATAACTCCGCTGACGGCAACATCATCCACCATTGACTGTATTAGGATTTGGTCTCGAGGATTGTTAGTCATAGATTGTGCAACTAGGTCAATCGCAGATTCAAGGGCGCTGCGATTACTACTGTCCACATTAAGTTCACTAAAAAATGCACCTGCCATAGAACTATCAGCGCAGTCTTCCGCTAATGCGCTACTTCTGATGGCCAAGGCTTGAACACCCATTTTTTCATGAATAGTGTCCAGTATAGTGTTTTTCGAGTATTGCCATTCCTTTAATGAAAAAAAATAAAGTTCCGGTATCTGTGCCGTAGTGACAAAAGACTTGAGTCGCCACAATGTCTCTGCCTTCGTGCCAAATGTAAAACAATGCCGTTGGGCAACTCCAGCAACAGTGTTCATGCACAGTGTATTTCTAGCCATAATTTTAGTAGGAGCGATGATTATTAAACTTTATGTGCAATCAGAACATAAATATTACAGAACTGATTCGGAAAGAAACGCATTAGAAAATTTTGCACTAGTTGACCAAGCCAAGACAGACGATAACCTTCTGTCCGTGCCTTATTTTCATTAAATTTTTTGTGGCTAGAAGAACGGAACAGCCTAAATTTATATAAAATAGGCATATTCTGCACAGGACCGATAAAATCAATGATAAAGCCACATTTGGTAAATAAGTTCTCATACTCACTCCGGGTCAGGTTCATCTTGTGAAAAACTTGTGTTGTGTCTTCCCGGTTGCTGTTTTTCGTTTTTCTCGCAGTCAACCAATCCGTAAGCCTGGTTTGAATATTGTCTGCCCGGAAGGAAGCACATAGTGATCCATCTTTTGCTAACACCCGGTGTGTTTCCCGAATGGCTTTGTCCAGTCCATGCTCCAGGTTATGGTACAGGCCAAAAGCAAGAACATATTTGAACGACTGGTCTGTAAATCTAAGGTTTGTTATGTCTCCCACTTCTGCCTGTAAAGTTGGGTCGATTTCTTTAAGTTTGTTAATTGCGACATTTATATAATCAATACCAATGATCTCGTAATCCCGGTCGTGGTAGTAGCGAAGAATACGTCCGCCACCGCAACCTGCTTCCAGAATCTTTCCTGTTTTATCTCTTACCGTCATTTCGGCGTATTTGAGAGGATAGATACTTACATTCTTCATCGGCGCATCTGCCGGGATATTATCCCAACGTGCAGCCCAGTACTCTTTAATATCCCGTGTTCGATAAGCTATTCGCATTGATTCCCCAGATTTTTACTTATAATTGCGATGTGCTTTAACACTGGATGAATAATGTAATAAGTCTCCCCTCCAGTATTAGCAGGAAGCTCAAAATCCCATCCACCACACTTTAAATAATTTTGTAACGTTTCAACTAAGATTTTAGCACGCGCTCCAGAGTCATAAATATGATCTATTGCTTGGCGGTTGGCAGGTGGTGGAAATTTTTTTCTTAATAGGACTGGCCCACAGTCAATCTCTTTGCTCATGAAAATAGCAGATGCTCCAAGACTATTTTCGAGAATGAGGCTATAGTAATTAGTGGTGCTCCCCTTGTAATCAGGAAGATAGCCGCCATGTACATGGAGAAACTGTTTTCCTATAGACAAAACCTCGTTCCGCAGCAAAACCCCACCAAACCCAGAGTAAATAAAGGTCGATTCAGTTCGTTGACGGATAGTCTCTATTATGAACGGATCATTGATATCTTTGGAAGTGGAGATTTCGTATGAAATTCCTAGTTCATCCAGAAGTACTTTGATCGGCTGACTTGAATCAAAGTGCGCTTCACTCCAGCATTTGTCAGTTTCGAGAGTTATATCAACTTCGCGGCTAGGTCGAGACTTGTCGATTTGTCCAGGTAGGGGAGAGTCCGAAGCATTTTCAAGCACGAGTACCCATGCAGGCAGTAGCGCATTACGTGCCAATGCCTGCAGGTAAGCTCTAGATCGTGAAGTGTCACCTGCGATCATGCCAATGTCTTTTAGTTTCATCTGCCCTCCATTTGTTTTTCAGCCAACCGTTGAACGCTGACGATCTCAGTAGCTAATACAATAGATAAGCCATGCTTGGGAATATGTTTCGTTAACATGTTTTCTGGCAATGAACACAATAGATCACAAACCTTTAAGAGAGTACTTAAATATTTTATTTCATCGGATCTTGAATAAAATAAGCACAGGGCAAGCGCGAAGAGCCAATACAAGCGAACCGATGTGTTTATTCCTTCCCCTTTTCTAAAGCCAGGAGGATAGTTTTCATATATTTTTTTTGTAACTTCAAAACGTTGTGTTAAACGGTCAAGCCAAGGTTTCGTCTCGGTATCTTTAGCGCAAGTTAACTGAATGGCGATTAATGCATGTAATAACTCTAAGGTGGCTATAGACTTAGTTGTCGTAAAGTGTTTTAAATCAAGGCCTAAATCCTTTACGGTGCTGGCCTCTGTCTTGATTTGTTCAAAGATATTTTCACCTCCGTTAGTCAACAATGTCCGAAAATGCTTCGCAACTTCAGGTGAATTGGCATCTACCAGCTTTTCTAGTTTTAGTATGGCGTAACTAACGATAATTTCATCTGGTTTGATGGAATCACAGATTAGAGCTGGTGGACTGTTCAAGATAGCCATTCGGTTTGATACATAAGATTGCAAAAGGGCTTTACCTTGAAAAGGGGTGTACATATAGTTATGCGGTTCGTCTAAGCGATTGATTTGGCTATATGGATAACTCATTGACTGCCTCTAGTAATTTTGTGCATGATAAACTTGGCATAATCGAGTAACTTTTCTTTGGAACCGGTGTTGTTAATAGTGAGATCTGGGTGTTCCGGGCGCGGGAAATCTAAATCCATGCCAGCAACATCACGAATTTCTCCGTTGTTAAATTTGCGATATAGACCTTTATAATCACGCTGCACAAGATCTTTTATAGGCGTATCTATAAATATTTCATAATAGTTTTTTAGGTTATCGCGGTTCCAGGATCTTGATTCAGGAAATAAGGAAAGAATTGCACATACCACATTTATACCCTGGTCATCTAACAGCTTACAAAGTTGACAAATTCTTTTCGCATTGGTGCGCCGGTCTTCCATGGTATGACCAAGGTCATTATCAAAAACTTCTCGTAACATGTCGCCATCAATAAGAACAACGTTAGGCTGAACACATCGAACTTGCGTTATGACTTCATTCGCAAGTGTTGTTTTTCCTGCTCCAGAAAGTCCAATAATCCAGACAACCATAATTATAACCAACATTGTAGGGGATTATCCAGTCTAGCTACCTAAACAGAAATAATCTTATTTTTATCTATGAATAACTTAAATCATTGCTCATTACATAATATTACAGCAGAAATCCAAGTGAACTGATAAATAATAGTCTTGTATTAATTCTTGTGACTATACTTGGCTATAAATTTATCAAGTTTAATTACAAACTGCTTAGTATATCGGCTACTCTTTTAGCTCCTCCACCTCTAGGAGAATTAAAATATTTTTTAAATAGCATCTCAACCTCTTGATCGTTTTTTTTATAAAAATCTTCTGAATTGATCATCGTCTCGAGACGATCAATCTCTTGATTGTGTACAACGGGTAGCTTCTTTTTTAGATCCAATACTGATGAGCCAACAATAAAAGAAGTTGCAGCAGATTCTGCTGCAATATCGTCAGGTACATTCAAAAAGATAAGATTTTTTCCTAAAAAGATAGCAGAGAATGGAGTACCTCCATTATCTGCCAAAACAACATCAGCGGCACTAAAGAGTTCGTTCATGTCACGTAATGCGTTTCTATCAATCTTAAAATTATATTTTTCAAGGAGATGGATAAATTTTTTTTCTTGATAAAAAGAAAGTGGATGTGGTCTCACAATGATATCGTATTTTTGGTTTATTTTAGAGAGTGCCTCAGCAAACAGAGGAATTGATGAACAATCCCCTCCAAGTGTTGGCATCCATAACAATGTTTTTTTTGATTCAGAAAGTCTAAACTCTCGTTTTATATTTGTTAAATCAATTTGTGCTGAAAAAAAACGATCATATCTAGGGTAGCCCATAATAAAAGTTTTACCCTTGAATCGTTTTTTTATCTCTCGCTCATCATTCACCCCATGACATAAAAATACATCATATATATCGTTCCAGTTTTGGAGACTCCAATCATTACTTATATCTGCACCATACATAAATCGAATTTGTTTGTTGCCAACTTGTTGAGGAAGATATTTATTTTTATTCAGAGCAGGTAGTAGCAAAATCAAATTACGTATCTTGCAAAAAAAATTTGCTATTGCGCCATGTTTAGAAACCCTATTTGCTCGAGAAATAAAATGATTAGTTACAACATAATCAAATTTAATTTTACATTTTATTATTTCAGTTACTTCCCTTACCTCATAGCCTTCGGTAGATGTATGATAAAAAAATTCTGAAACACCTAACTTTTTCTTACGATGTATATCGTAAGAAAAATTTTTAGTAAGTAAAATTGTAAAATCATTAGGGTTCAACGCCTTCCAGACATCGGTGTAATGAACAAGCATCATAGGTTCGTGTACTAAAAAGGCGATTTTCTTTTGTTGGATCTTACTGGAAGGTTTATTCTTTAGCATTTGAATTTTATTTTCCTATAATGGTGATCGTGGTGGCCGATAAAAATATGTGGGTGTAAACCATTCACATGATCAGTATATATGTTAAAAGTAGGATAATTACTATTTAATTTTATACCAAGGCAACAATGTGCTGAAAAACAATCTATTCTATTGTCCCGTTTCAAGGTGGAGTCATCAAAGTGAAACTGCAAAAAATAAGATTTTTAGAAAATATTTTGAAGTTTTTTCTTAATGAGCTGAGAAAAAATAATTAAAAAGTTTTGTTTGCCAAATAAGCCAGTTATTAAAATTGATTTGTGTTTAAATAGTGTTAGGTTCCTGAACCGTTTGATTATTAAATTGTTAATGGCGATTGGAAGGATTTTTCATCTTGTTAAAATCAGGACATGAGGTCATTAATTCATTGTAAGTACCACTGGCAATTATATGGCCATGGTCAAGGACATGGATAACATCGCATTCTTTTATTGTTGCTAGGCGATGGGCAATGATGATGACGGTTTTTTTATGTGATAAATTATGAATAGCTTGCATGATAACATTTTCAGTGAGTCCATCAAGTGCGCTTGTAGCCTCGTCTAAAACCAGGATTTCAGGATCGTGATATAGGGCTCTGGCAATACCGATTCGTTGTCGTTGTCCGCCGCTAAGTCGTACGCCTCTTTCGCCAAGGTTAGTACTATAATCTTGAGGCAAGTCTTTTGTCACAAAGTTGTGGAGGTCGGCTAACTTTGCCGCTTGTATAATTGCCTCATTGTTGATCTCTTCGTCCGGCACGCCTAAGGCGATATTTCGCGATACGGTATCATCTGCTAAATAGATTTGTTGCGGAACGTAACCGATATTTTGTTGCCAGAGGTGAAGATTGTCGTCAGTTAATTGATGGTCGTCTACGAAGATTTCCCCTGTATTTTTTGTGAGAAGACCCAGTATTAAGTCAAATAAGGTGGTTTTACCGGAACCAGTTTTTCCGACAAAAGCAACGTTAGTATTAGCTTGGATGACCAGGTTCAAATCTTCTATCACTTTTGAACTGGATTTTGGGTAAGAAAATGTAATGTTTTGTAGGGTAAGTTCATTACGTAATAGTATTTCTTTATTTAGAAAGGTACTCTTATTTTTCTCACTATTAGTTACGGGTGTTAATTGAATGTGATTCAGGATTATATCCAGTGAAGCAGAATGATAACGTATTTGGGATAGTGCATTAAAAATATTATTAAACGCAGGGGTTAATCGGTACCCTGCAAAAGCATAAAGTGAAAGCATTGGAAGTACATTGGCCATGTCTTTTTTTATGCCTATTAAATAAAGCATAATTAGTAAAATCCCGCCAAATATAATTGTTTCAAGTGCAAATTTGGGAAGAAAAGTTATTGCCTGACTTTTTGATTCGCATGCGGCAAAATTATAGGATGGAAGAGTGTAACGCTTAAGGTATTCACTCTCTCGACCTAAAAGTTTTAACTCTTTTATCCCTCCAAAAGCTTCTCCAGCTAATTTAAATCGCATCCCTTGAGCTTCTGCAGCTTTTTGGCCGCTTGCCGCCAAGGTTTTTTTAGATATTTTATAAATAATGCCATATAGTCCACCGCAAACAGAAAATATAATTATGGCAAGGAGTGGATCCATAAATATCAGTAGTGAAAATATACAGAGGGCAACAATAACTCGAGTTATTATCTGCATAATTGGTGATATTACCCCAACTACCACTCGATGATTTTCAGTGATAATGTTTTTTACCAGATCTGCTGAGTTATGATTAAGAAAAAAAGAATATGGAGCGTGAAGATATTCCCTAAATAGCCTACACGAGAGGCCATGACCTCTAAAGTAGATAAATCTATATAGGAGCAGGTTGGTGATAGCGGAAAATGTATTAGATATGATAAGGACAAGCAGTACCATTGATCCTAAAAAAAAGAGAAATTGATTACTATTTGTTGTGCCGACAACAGTGTATGTATATGATAAATAAGGATTTGTTTCTATCATCTGTGGGCTTGATAGTACCGCCATAAATGGCATAATAGATGCTATTCCGCCAGTTTCAAGTAAGCCCACAATGAGAATGGCAAAAATTAGCCAATACATATGTTTTTTTTCTTCAGGTGTAAGTAGCTGGAAGATTTTTTTTAAAATTATTAACATATTGAATTAAGATTAAGACTTGTTTTCCCGGTGCCACACTTTAAGCATCGGCCTTTTTGATAAATTGGCATACATAGTATCCCATTCTTCGGGTTGAAGAATAAGCGTTCTGATTTTCCGTTCAATATAGCGTTCAGTCTTGTGCACTAGGTCGGTTAAGTTTTCTTGGTCGATATGGCCAATCAGAACTAAATCAATTATGCCTGTGTCTTTTCCTTCCGCATAATCGTCTATTAAGTAGGCATGTTCCAGGTCGCCTAGTCGTTCAAGGATAGACTCTAGGATACGATCCATCCCCAGGGCTTTTTGTACCATAGAGTGTAGTTCATGGTAAAGAGGGTGGGTTTGATTTGCACGGTAAAGGATTTGGCGTCCGTTTTTTTTGCTTTCTAGGATGCCAGCACTGTGAAGCTGGTGAAGCTCCTCTTTGACTTGGCTTGGAGATACATTAAATTCGGTCGATAACTCGCGGAGATATGCTTGCTTGAGAGGGTTGAGAAAGAGACGCATAAGAATGCGAATACGAGTTTTAGATGTTATGAGCCCAGAGAAAACAGATGTCATTTTTAACCCAGATTATGTTCTAAATTTAAGAACAATATATAAGCTAAAAATAGGGTCGTCAAGTGATAATTACCAAAACGGTATTGTGAAAATAGGTGAATTTGACTAACTGCTGGAAAAAATACTAAATAAATGTAGGTGTGCTCTGGGAAAATATTAATTTTTTATCGGAGCTTTTGTCAGTACCCCCCCCCTCTTATTTTAAGGAACGGGGGGTGTGTTCTTATTTACGGAGTATCTGGTTAGTTAAAAAATCTTTGTAGGCGATTGATAACCCTTCTTCAAGTTCCGTATGGTGCCTCCATCCTAATGCGTTTATTCTGGAAACATCCATACATTTTAGCATAGTGCCATCCGGCTTAGTGGTGTCATAAAGAATCTCACCTTGAAATCCCACTGTTTTTTTGATGTGTACAACCAGTTCACTAATAGGGATATCTTTTCCGGTTCCGATATTAACAAACTCTCCAATTTCGGCAGCGTTACAGTTTTTCATTACAAAAAAACATGCCTCCGCTAGATCGTTTGAAAATAGAAACTCTCTTTTTGGCGTGCCTGTACCCCAGACGGTAACAGTGGGGTCGTTATTTTCTTTGGCTTCGTGAAATCTTCGAAGCAACATAGGGATGACGTGTGCATTTTCTGGATGATAATTATCATTAATGCCGTATAGGTTAGTGGGCATAACGCTGAGGAAGTTGGTGCCGTATTGTCGGTTATATGCATTACAAAGTTTAATGCCAGCTATTTTGGCAATGGCATAAGGCTCATTGGTTTTTTCCAGCGGAGAGGTAAGAAGATATTCCTCTTTGATAGGTTGAGGAGCTTCCCTTGGAAAAATACAGCTGCTGCCGAGAAATAATAATTTTTCAACATTATGCCGGTGGGAAGATTCAATAATATTA
>JAOTSI010000429.1 GCA_029865005.1 Desulfobulbaceae bacterium | reverse complement strand
AAGGTTATCCGCCACAACCTGCTGAGAGCGGCCAAGAAAGCAATATTCAATATAGGCTGTTTTGATTTGCCGGGCCACATCCAACTCCACTACCGCTATTTTTGTCCCTGCAATGGCCTCGTCATGGCTACTTAGTTTACGCATCAGGGGAAGTTTGCCGAACCAAGGCAGGCCCTGACCGATCCCTAGAGTCGCCTGTTGCGGCCCGGTCCTGGTCTCGACAGGCTGAAGATAATACTGGATTTCAAGTTTCGGGTCCGGCAGCACTCCGGCTTGGCGTACCTTTGCCGAGGCGGCCCGAAATTGGGCACGCGCTGCCAGCAGAGCATCATTGCTAATAAGGGCCTGTTCAAGATAGGCGGACAGGGTCTTGTCCTCTTCTTCAGCGGAGAAAACAGCGGAACAGGTCAGCATGGCAGGGATCAGGCAGAGAAGGCAGGTGCAGAAGATATGTCGCTTCATTGTGTATATTTTTCCGCAGTTGTATTGCTTGAGCTGTTTGGAACAGAAAAAGAAACTCTACATTACAATGAAAGCACTTTATCTGATGGAATTCAAAAAATATCTGCTGATGCTTGTTTATCCGCAGTCGACGGAGCAACAGGTATGGGGAGATGCTAGAAGCATTTTTGCTGGATCTGCTTTTCACGAAGGGCTATGTTGAAATGTTTTAGGCTTCTACCTCTTTCTGGATCGATTCTGCTTCCTACTGATTTTAGAAAGTTCCTTCAGGAGTATTTCATTTCCAACTCGGAGAGATAAGGGGTGATCCGGGTCTATTTTTTGGAGAAGAAGATAACAAAATATTGCTCTGGTCATGTTACCTGATCTGGCATGTAAGGTGCCGATGATAGAATGAAATGAACGGACTTCACTGATGTGGTAGGTCGTGCGGGAAGCGGGGAAATGATAGTGTATTTCTAACTTATCGTTGAAAATATTTCGTATTTCCCTGTGGTTGCCTTTTTTGAGGTGATATTCTGCCAGCATTATTTTGCCGAACAGGTAATCAGGAAATAATTTTACTGTGTCATGGAGTATTTCTTTGTATTTGTCGAGTTGTTGAGAACTTTCATAAGCAACGCCGAGATAATTGTACAGTACCGGAAGGTTAGGGTGTTTTTCTTTGAGTTGTAACAATATGGGGATTTGTTTGGTCGGCTCTGTATAAACTCGTTGGAGAATTTTATTGATTTTATTCTTTTCTGCAATCGACAACTTTGCAAAATGTTCTTCTTCGACAGGCTCAGTTGTCCATTTGATTGGTTGAGGAAGCCCGTCTTTGCTCCTTTTCAGGGACGCTATTATCTTGTGCTCGTTCACCTCTTCCAGGAAAGCCTTGGCATCCGGCCTTTTTCTTTCAAGAACGCACTGAATTAATTTGAACGTGTTAAGGTAACTCATATCTTTTTTTGTTTGAGAGAATTGAATGTAAAGCTCGTTTACTCTGTTCTTCCATCACATGGAATATCGGGGCAGGATCCAGAATTGTAATCAAGATTTAGCCTTGAATTCTTGTAGGCGAGTACAGTCAACGAGTCGATGCAGTGTTTTGGCGGTAAACACTTTTCCTCGTGTTGCAAGAAGCATCTTTTTCATGTCTTCCCGCCGTACTTCAAAAGGAAATATCGGCATATTCGACTTTGTATTTTGTTTCGTTTTCATGGAGAGCGAACAAGGGCAGCTCTTGTTTCGTCGTTGTAAGTACCCGACCAAAATTATTTTAACAAAATAACTTCACCCAAACTCTGATATTGATTTTTTGAGCAAATATATTTTAATTACCTAAAAAGATAACATGAATTATTAATTGAAAAACATGAACAAGTTGGAAATATGTTATTCGTTTCACCTGTTAATACGTTAGAGTTCAAATGTTTACAAGAGATTGTCAAAAATCATCCATTGCCTTGGACAAGAATTAGGGCAAATGCAGTGCTTCTCAGTGACAATAAAACGCCCTTACAAAATATTGCTAAAATATACGGTGTTTGTCGCCAAACAACTGCTACTTGGCTGAAAAACTGGGAAAAAAGTGGTATTTTCGGGTTGGTAGATAAGCCTGGCCGTGGACGACACAAAATATTGTCACCAGAAAAAGAAGAAAAGGTCGTTGAGATTACTACCTCTTCACCTCGTTCATTAAACCAAGTACTTGCAGAGATCCAGAAAAGATGGAACGTAAAGATCAGCAGATCTACCTTGAAAAGGACCTGTAAAAAGAAAGGGTTATCTTGGAAACGAGTTAGGAAATCTTTGCGTGGCAAAAGGGATGATGAAAAATTTGCTGCTACGCTTGTAGAACTCAAGGTATTGATGCACCAAGCGGATAAGGGGGAGATAGATTTTTATTATTTTGATGAATCAGGCTTCACGCTGGAGCCATGTGTGCCCTACGCTTGGCAACCTGTAGGTGAACATATTGAAATTCCCAGTTCAAAGAGTAAACGCTTGAATGTCTTGGGATTTATCGACCGTAGTTGTGATTTTGAATCATTTGTTTTTGAAGGCAGCGTTACCTCTGAAGTTGTTGTTGCTTGTTTTGATCAATTTGCAAAAAAAATTACCAAGAAAACAGCTGTAGTTGTTGATAATGCTTCAATGCATACTTGTAATAATTTCCGAAAAAATATTGAGAAATGGGAAAAACAGGGACTTTTTATCCAAAACATACCTGCATATTCACCAGAATTAAACAAAATTGAAATATTATGGCGAAAAATAAAGTACGAATGGCTTGATTTTTCCGCATATGAATCATTCAACGCCCTGAAAAATGCTCTATATGATATCTTGGCCAATGTTGGACAAGATTACCACATCAACTTTACGTAACTTTTGTTAGAATAATTTTGGTCGGGTACTTACTGAGACAAGACCGAGTTGCGGACAAGGCTGCATGGGGCGTCTCCCCTTTAAGCAGAAGAGCTTCCCAGAAGGCAAGGGCCTGGGGACGAGCCGCATCAATAAAGGCTGTGGTCCGATTGGTGACCACTGCCGGAATATGGGGGAGGAGCTG
>JAOTSI010000428.1 GCA_029865005.1 Desulfobulbaceae bacterium | reverse complement strand
TGATCGGAAACAACCCCACCACCCTCAGCAACTGCCTGCTTTACACTATCTACTTGGGGAGCAGCTGTTTCTTCAACCTGGGCTGGGGGCGGTTCTACTAAGCCAAACGGTTCTCCGGGCAGAAGGAGATGCCATTCTCCCAAGGGCTCTTCCCCTCCCAAAATCATATTGGCAGTTACCAAATAATATGTCCCATTGGGGCAGGGCTCATCTGACTCAACATCTACCTTTATTGGTACAATGACTTCCTGAGTCTTTCTTATATAGCGAATACTCTTTCGATAACCATCCTCAAAGCTGGAAGTTAGAGCCCCTGCCATAATATTGGCTATTTCCCCATAAGAATCCTGTAACTCCTCATTATAATCCGCTCGCTCAACGACCTCAGAAAGCTCTGCGGCCGGCAACATGATCAAGGTACCACCAATGTTAATAGCACTGGCCAGAGAGACAATCAAAAAACACTCGGTTTCAATCTGCCCCTCAACCTTAATTCTAAACGATACCCTCTTGCCGCTTAACCGCTCGAAAAAGCTCTCTTTACTTATTAATTCAGTAACTAATTCGGCAAACACAAGCTTTTTACCCAGAAGTCCGGAGACCTCCTGCTCCATCCGTTCTCCTGCTTCGCCGAAAACCCTATCCAGATCCTTTTTCGCGCTCATCGACGCAACACTCATAAATTAAAAATGTTAAACTGAGGACATTACATAATTCATTTCCACCCCAAACTCACCCGATGGAATATTGAACGGAACCATAATCCTTTTCGAGCCTACCCCGCTACTCATCCGAATAGACCTACCAATAACGGTTGAAGGAAGAGCCAACTCTACATTACAGCCTTCCCCTTCAAGGGACACTTTCAACCCTCCTGCCACCATATTGGCTATTTCACCTAAAGCATCCTTCACATCAGCATCTACTTCATCCACCTCCATCCCCAGCATTCCTGAAGTAATTTTTTTAGCAACCTCTTCCGGACAATGAATAACCACCATCCCCTTAAGATCACCTGCCAAACCTATCATACTGGAAATAATGGAATCTATTTTCTTACTACCATTATAATTCGGTTCCCCTGAAGCTATTTCCATCATCACCATACTTTCAAATACTTCAAAAGTGGCGTCTTTCACATAGCCCGCAATTATTTCCATCACGGCAATATTCTCCATGATACACACGCTGATGAAACGACCTCCTACCTTAATTCCGATAAAACTATTGGAGACAAAAGACGAGAATCCACCAACGAAAATTTATTTTTCAAACCCATTATTTTTCTAGTTCCAGCTCCACCCGAAAAACTCCATTGGAAACGATAAACGGAACGGTAATACGTTCCGTATCGCTTTTCGCCTGAAAAACATATTGGTCGCCAGAAATAGTCGATGGCAATGAGAGTTCAATATCCTTACCCTTATCAGACAGGATAGTCTTTATATCACCTGCCAACATATTTGCGACCTCACCTACTGCGTCCTGAACGTCCTCATTAATTTCGGAAACATCCATCCCCAGAAAATTACCAGTTATTGCCATGGCCACTTCATTGGGAAAATGTACGGCAACTATACCCTTACGCTTCCCAGCTAGACCCACCATGCCGGTTATACATTTTAGATAAGGATTAATTGTTGCTTCACTGTCATTACCCACTGCAACGTCCATCATGATCATGGAGGAAAATATCTCCACGGTCGACGCAACAAGTTTATCAGTTATTTCTTCCAAACCGCTCACCTCATCACCTCCACTAATCCAATATTTTGTAGACGTAGCTGGCTAAAGAAGTGGTCCAAGTACCTCATTAACTTTATCAGGAGTAAAAGGTTTTTTAATACTACCAACAGCCCCAAGACTTTTGGCCTCTCCAATAATATCATCTCCTGTTTCAGTAGAAATCATCAATACAGGGATATCTTTAATTGCATCTCGACCAGCCTTTTCCCTTAAAAACTCTATGCCATTCATATTGGGCATATTAATATCGCTAAGCACGATATCCACCGACTCCTTTTCTAATACAGCTAAAGCTTCCTGACCGTCCCCTGCTTCAAAGATATTATCGAAATCAATTCCTGCTTGACGCAAAGAACGACCAATAATCTTTCTCATAGTGCTAGAATCGTCAACCAATAAAACATTCTTGCCCATTTGAAGTCCCTCATTAAAATAATATTTACAGATGATAAATGAAATTTCATTATGAATAATAGCAATTATTATCACACAAAAGCAAGCCTTGATCCACTACCATCTTACAAAGTCGGCTGTGATAATTTACTGCTAAAACAATAAAGAGACTGCAGTCCAAAGCAAGTCAAAATCCTGACACTATTATTACCTTTCAACAACAAGATAAAAAAATATTTTTTTACTAAAAAAAATGAGCCAGAGAGCAAACCAGCCCTAAACGCCTTACGATCAATAAGGAACATTTATTGCATGTACACCTTCAAAACAACTAACCACTGGAAAAACATGCGCTATACACTTCCATTAATATTGTTCACTTTCCTGTTTTTACTCACCGGCCCTCCGGTAGTTATAGGAGAATCAATATTAAATAAAATCAGTCGATCAGACAACAAAGACCGCATCAAACTAGTATTGCAATTTTCAAAGCTCCCTAAATACGACGTGGTGACCAATGTACGACGAATCAACGTCATCCTAACAGATACTAATGCCACTGAACTGAAAATGCCTAAGCCAGACAGTTACCTGGTAAAAAGCTTACGACAACAAAAAAAAGGCCAAACTGAACTTTCATTCTTTCTTAGGCACCCTCCCAAAAACGTATCTGTTACTCAGGGAGGCAACGCCAATGTCCTGATAATAGAAATTATACTCGGAAATTCTTTATCCACTAAATACCCCGACATAACCGCACAATTAAAAGATGTTTCATTTTTACAACGTAAAGAAACAGATTTTACCCATCCATTGCGCTTGTCCCAGTTTGCCGAAGACTGGAAAGAAGCATTCTAGAAATATGAAAATGATCTACTAATA
>JAOTSI010000427.1 GCA_029865005.1 Desulfobulbaceae bacterium | reverse complement strand
GACATCCTCTCCGGCTCTAGAGCCGCTGCTGCCGGAGGTTTCACCGGCATAGCCTGCATGCCCAACACCGATCCGATCAATGACTGCTCTTCAGTTACTCGTTTTATTCTTGAAAAGGCAGCCGGTGGTCCGTGCAAAGTCTATCCGGTGGGCGCGATCTCCAAAGAAAGCCAAGGAGAAAGTCTTGCTGAATTCGGAGAAATGAAAGAAGCGGGCATCATCGCTGTCTCCGATGACGGTTTACCCGTTGCCGACTCCCAATTAATGCGGCGAGCACTGGAATACGCAGGTGGACTAAACCTACCAGTTATTTCCCACAGCGAGGAACCAACTCTCGGCAAAGGTGGGTCAATGAATGAAGGGACAGTCTCCATGACCATGGGACTCAAAGGTATCCCTACAGCCACAGAGTCCATTATGGTCTACCGGGATATCGCCTTAGCTGAATATACCGGCATCCCCATCCATATCGCCCATGTAAGCACCGCCATGTCTGCTGAACTTATTCGCTCGGCTAAAAAACGCGGCGTCTCAGTTACTGCCGAAACCACTCCCCACTATCTCACCCTTACCGAAGAGGCAGTAATTGGCTACAATACCAACGCCAAAATGAATCCACCCCTGCGGACCGAGCTTGACAGACAAGCCATTAGACAAGCAGTGGTTGACGGGACCATAGAGGTTATCGCCACTGACCATGCCCCTCATTCCATCTTGGAAAAGGATGTTGAATTTGACCTGGCAGCCAACGGGATCATCGGCCTGGAAACCTCAGTCCCTTTAATTCTTGAACTGGTAAGGGAAAACCTTATCAACTATGATCGTTTTGTTCGCCTACTCTCCGTAAATCCAGCTAGAATTCTCGGAGTAACGGGTGGGTCTTTAAGCTCGGGAATGGTTGCGGACCTCACTATCATCGATCCCAATATCCGCTACACATACGAGGCAGACAAGATCGTATCCAAAAGTCGTAATACACCCTTTATCGGACGAGAACTACAGGGTAAAGCCATACTCACCATGGTCAACGGGCATATAACCCATAATATTTTAGAGTAACTCACAAATTAGGGCCGCGAAAAATAATTAATATCCCAAAACTGTACAGCATTTTTAGTCGTCTTCTTTACCAAGGCAATAGGTGCATAGTACTACCATGTAACTGTTGCCATGGTAAAGAAGACAGCTAAAAAGACAAGCAGATAAGCGTAGACTCCGAGATGGGATAATATATTTTTCCCGCGGCCCTTACATAATATCAGAAATTCAATGTGCCCCAAGATTACGGATGGCCACAAATGTCTCAAATTCACATTCCTACCACTGCTCGCTATAGCTCATCTATGCTCACTGGCGACGGCGACAACGTAAAATAGAGGTGCCTTTAACTACCTATCCCTAACCACTTACTCAGCATAACCTATGGGGTCCTTTACTCCCGCTTCAACAAAGCCCTGTTTACGAAGTCGACATGCATCACAACGACCACAGGCCAAATGTTCCACCGGATCATAACAACTATGGGTAAGAGAATAATCAACCCCGAGAGATACACCGGTTTTAATAATCTCTTTTTTAGTCATCGCTATCAAAGGTGCTTGAAAAGATATATTATTATGGCCCACACCTGCTTTAGTTCCCAAATTAGCCATTTTCTCATAAGCCCTGAGAAACTCCGGCCTACAATCAGGATAACCAGAATAATCAACAGCGTTAATACCTAGAAAAATATCACTTACCCCCAAGACCTCAGCCCAAGAAACTGCATAAGATAAAAATATTATATTTCTAGCTGGCACGTAGGTTACCGGAATACCTATACCAATGGCCTCGTCGCTACGATCCTTCGGCACTTCTATATCATCGGTCAGCGCTGATCCCCCGATAGCATCTAAACCTATATCAATAATAAGATGACGCTCCACTCCCATCTTATGACAAATATCCTCAGCATGCTCAAGCTCCACCGATTGCTTCTGCCCATAGCGGAAGCTCAAACACCAACATCTATAATTTTGATTTTGAGCAATGGCCAGTACCGTGGTGGAATCCAGCCCTCCACTGAGTAAAACCACCGCCCCTTTTTTATCCACTTTCATATTCCTTCCTCTACCCCGACTAAAACTCACAGGGAATCTTATGACTAATCACTATTCGCTCCGGGGAAACATCCGCTTGATACGCCAATACTTTAACCCCTCCGCCGGCCACTTCCCTTAGCGTTTGCGCATAATTCTCATCAACATGGGCCGCCGGACGAAAAATCTTCCCGTCACCACGTTGCACAACAAACAGGACCGCACTCTCGTGTCCTTGCTCCTTTAAGCAAAGCAACTCTTTCAAATGCTTAGTTCCTCTAGCTGTCACCGCATCGGGAAAATATGCTACCTGGTCCATGACCAGAGAACAATTTTTCACTTCCAAATAGGTCGCCCCATTGGATGTCTGGAGCAAAAAATCGAGCCTACTATTATCAGATGTTTTAACTTCAGGCCGAATATCCTCAACCGTTCCAAAATCATCTATTATCCCATTCTCTAAAGCTTCCCTGACCAATTTATTAGTTAAAAATGTGTTAACGCCTATCCACACATCATCCTGGAAAACCATTTCCAAGGTCCATGGATACTTTCTTTTTAAATTTTGAGAATCAGTTACTACGACCTGACTTCCAGGTGCACTGCATCCGGTCATGGAGCCCGTGTTGGGACAATGCGCGGTCAAAACCTCACCGTCCGGCAAGCAAACGTCGGCAAGAAATCGTTTGTACCTGCGAATCAAAACACCTTTTTTTTGCACTAATGAAATTTTCATTAAATACCTATAATTTTTTATACGGCTGCGCTTTTCCTTTAACTCGAATCAAAATTAGATTATATTATGCGACCCCAAAAAAGTCTATGACCGTATCATTGTTGGGATCAACCACCAACAGCATCAATAGCGAATATCATCATTAACCTCATTGCTCTGTTGCTTCGCATGATCGACAACTTGCCCTTCACCCCTTGCCTGTGAGCTGG
>JAOTSI010000161.1 GCA_029865005.1 Desulfobulbaceae bacterium | reverse complement strand
GAAGATGATATCGAAAGATTTGAAGACGATTATGGTCGCATAGAATAAAAAGTATGGATAGCTATTTTTTAGAGGAACAGCAAAATAATGGTTGAGGTGCGGTTGGGGAAAAAGATGGTTCCGGTTCGACGGTTGCCGGAAAAGTTGGCTCCTTTCCGTGAATTGTTATTGGCTAATGCTATTATGCTTAGTGAAATACCGTCTCCCACCTTTGGTGAACATGACCGCGCACGTTTTTTAGAACAACGTTTTACCGAATGTGGTTTGCAACATTGCGCCATAGATGAGAAAAATAACTGTTTCGGTATTCTTCCAGGTAGTGAGGGGAAAAAGACTATTATGGTCTCGGCTCATCTTGATACCCCTTTTGCTCCAACCCAAGATCATACCTCTCGAGTGGGTGTGGGCACCATCCATTGTCCGGGGATAGCGGATAATAGCCTTGGGTCTGCTTTGGTTGCAACCCTTCCCATTATTCTGGAGCGTATGGGAATTAGGTTGTGCAATGACCTGTTGTTGATTGGTTGCGGTGGGAGCCTTGATTACGGAAATTTAGGTGGGATTCGGACATTTTTAAATGAATTTGACTCTCCGATTTGTTTTGGTCTTGCTTTGGAAGGTGCTTCTCAAGGACGATTGCAATTTTGTTCCGTGGCCTCCATGGGAGGGGTGATCTCTTGCCATGTGGATCGTAAAGTTAGTTCTCTTAGTGCTATTGCTATATTAAATCAAATAATTACACGAATTCAAGAGTTGCCGTGTGGTCATGGTGGGGAACTGTCTTTGGTTTTGGGTGCTATAAGTGGTGGAGTTTCCTATAAACTGCCAGCTCGTCAGGCGCAGCTAAAACTACAGGTCCGAGGGGATTCCGATGGAGAGGTTAAAGACTTAGTAAAAAAAATAGAAAATATTTTAAATGAGTTTGCCAGACCGTTGGGAGTTTCAGCCTATCTGGAAGTAATAGCCCGCACCAGGGCTGGGGGCTTGGATTTTTCTCATCCCTTGGTCAAATATGCCCGGAAGGTAATGGGTATTTTAGAGTTGTCACCCTTGGATGATTATTATTCATCAACTATTTCCAGCTATGTGGAGCATGATATTCCAGCCTTGTGTCTCGGTATCACCAAGGCGGATAATATCAACTATCAGGATGAATATGTGGAAATCGGTCCGATTATGAAGGGCGTAGCTCAAGTTATCGCCATGCTTATGGGGGTAGATGGAGGGGTGGGTGAGTAATTTAGTAAAAAAATGGCTCCGTGAAAATACCTTTCATCATAGTCAGTTTTGGGACATCCTGCAGCTCATTGAGGAAAAACAAAAACAGAATCTCAGAATATCTCTCTGTCTCCCGACTTATAATGAAGAGGCCACCATCGGTAAAGAGGTGGTGATATTTAAGTCCGAACTTCAGGATCGCTATCCGTTGCTTGATGAGATAGCGGTGATTGATTCTGGTTCCACTGATTCGACTTGCGAAGTGGCAGCCTCTTTCGGGGCGGCTGTTTATCAATCCGCTGATATATTGCCGGAGATGGGGTTTAACAGGGGTAAAGGTGAAAACTTGTGGAAGGCGATTCATCAGCTAACCGGTGATATTATCGTCTATGTGGATGCTGATATAAAGAATATTCATTCACGTTTTGTTTATGGTTTGGTGGCTCCGCTTATTTATCGATCGGAAATAAAATATGTAAAGGCCTTTTACGATAGACCACTGGTCTCTCGGGATAAGGTGAGACCTTCAGGGGGAGGTAGGGTTACTGAGATTTTGGTACGTCCTCTGTTTTCTCTCTTTTATCCTGAGCTCACCGCCATTATTCAACCCCTTTCGGGCGAGTATGCCGTGCGGCGGGAGATCTTGGAACAGCTTTCCTTTCCGGTGGGGTATGGCGTGGAAACTGCCCATCTTCTCGATATTTACGCTAAATGGGGGATGGGCGCGTTTGCGCAGACTGATTTGGATAAAAGAGTTCATCGGCATCAGCAGACAAGGGATTTGGGTAAAATGTCTTTTGGTATCCTGCGCGCATTTTTTAAACGATTGAAAGCGCAAGGCGCTATCGGGGATCTTCCAGAACTCTCCCCTTATCTTATGCGCTATCAGGCTTTAGGAAACGAGTATGAAACGGAACTAATAGAGATTTTTGAGAAAGAACGGCCGGCTATGTTAGAAGTCGAAGCCTATCGGAAAAAATTTGGGCGATAGGATAAATACTATGCGCATAGCAGTGGTTCATTATCACCTCCAGTCTGGAGGGGTGACCAGGATTATACAAAACTCCCTGCCATTATCAGGGAAAGAAGAATGTTCGTTGGTGATTCTTACCGGACAAGCTCCCCATGATAAGTGGCCTTGTTTATATCGGGTCATACCCGGCTTGCAATATGAGGGCGTCGGGCCGAAACTTAGCCCCTCTGCGTTAGCTGATGAAATGATACGGGAAGCCGAAGAAGCGTTGGGCGGGCTTCCTGATGTTTGGCATGTTCATAACCATAGTTTGGGTAAGAATATGGCCTTGCCCGGTGCATTGGCCTTGCTGGCGGCTAAGGGGCATCATCTATTTTTACATGTACATGATTTTGCAGAGGATGGTAGACCGGGTAATTATCGTCAGATGTTGGCCGAGCTTGGGGGGGGTGAAGTATCAAAATTATCTAAGGTACTTTATCCCACCGGTTCTCATGTTCATTACGGGGTGCTTAATAGGCGTGATTATAATTTTTTTCAGCAAGCGGGCTTGGGTGAAGAGCAACTGCACCTTCTTCCAAATCCCATTGAGTTGGCACTTGATCTTGATATCTCCTGCAATCAGGTGGTGTCGAATTCTGGTTTATGGCTCTATCCTACCAGGGGTATTAGGCGTAAGAATTTAGGAGAGTTTCTCCTATGGGCGGCGGCGTCTACTGAGGGAGAAAGTTTTGCTACTAGTCTTGCTCCACTTAACCCCAAAGAGTTATCTGTTTATAATGGATGGAAAAAATTGGCCGCAGAATTGTGTTTACCTATAGAGTTTGAACGGGCTTCCTCGGAGCCGGGTGGGTTTATCGGATTGATGAAACGAGCAAGGGGCTTGGTTACTACCAGTGTGGCAGAGGGATTTGGCTTGGCTTTTTTGGAGCCGTGGCTCATGGGGAAGGTGGTCTGTGGTAGAGATTTGCCGGAAATTACCCAAGAGTTTCGTGAAGAAGGTATTCATTTATCCTATCTTTATGAGCGGCTAGAGGTGCCGGTTGATTGGTTGGGCAAGAATAGAATAATGGATAAAGCTGCTGCAGGCTTGGCTCACAACTTGGCTTCCTATGGGCGTCAATCTGTACCTGGCGACCTTGAAAGGGTGGAAAATAGCTGGATTCGCGATGGTCATGTGGATTTTGGTCGGTTAGATGAGGAGTTGCAAGAGGTGGTTATTCGCAAAGTTAGACGTTCGCCGTTCGAATGTCGTCATCTTGCTCCTTCCAGCCTGGATCATCCGGTGGATTTTCAAAGCGATGTGTTAAAAAACCGTCAAGTACTTGCCGAGTGTTATGGAGTTGAGGCCTATCACCATAAATTACGGGGTATTTATGAGGTAGTGGCTGGTTCATTAATGTCCCCGGTTTCTTCATTGGATGGTGAGATGTTGTTGGATTGTTATTTACAACCTGAGCGGCTTAATTTGTTACGGATTGATTAGTTAGGGAGGAATTCCCGGTTTGCAGGACTTCTTTTTACAGTGTATCAAACAGTTATCGATACCTATGGAGCCTATTGGGGTGAAAGTCCTCCTTCGTTTGCCTGAGGTGTTACCGGTACGGGTTGTCATCTTTGATATATATGGCACCATGCTTATTTCCGCTGCCGGGGATGTGGGGTCAGATAGCGGTGAGGCGAGCGAGGATGCTTTTCGCGCTGCCTGTCGTGACGGGGGAGTGGCGAAAGGTGATATATCCCAATGGTGGTCTGGTGCGGAAATGCTGTTGGGTGAGATAGTTAAAGACCGGACGACAAAGAAGAAGCAAGGCAAAGAGTATCCAGAAGTGGATATCTTAGAAATTTGGGGCAAGGTTTTGCAACAAATTTATGGTGTTTCAATTGGGGAGGAACAACTGCAACGGTGTTCATTATCCTATGAGTGTCGGACTAATCCTACCTGGCCCATGCCGGGTCTTGCTGAAACCATAGCAGGTTTAGGGCGTCGCGATCTATTGCTGGGCATTATATCCAATGCCCAATTTTACACCCCTTTACTTTTTCAGGCTTTTTTTTCACAAGATATATATGGGTTAGGTTTTTCTTCTCGATATTGTATTTGGTCTTATCGTGAGGGAAAGGGAAAGCCGGATTTGAAACTTTTTTCTCGTCTTGGAGCACGTCTGGCCCATGACGGGGTATCTCCCAGTGAGATTCTTTATGTGGGTAATGATATGCTCAATGATATTATGCCAGCTAGTATTCAAGGTTGGAGGACGGCTCTTTTTGCAGGTGATCAGAGGTCGTTGCGATTGCGTAGTGATGACCCACGGGTACAAGGGGTAGAGCCTGACTATGTTATTAATGACTTGCGGCAATTACTTGTTTGAGCCATGGGTCGGTAAAACTGAGCACGAGGTAGATGGATACCCAGATCGAAAGTAGGGCGATGTAAGTTTTTCGGTATTTTTGGGTAAGGGGAAAGAAGAGCATCGCGCCCATAAGGATGGCTGGGAAAAAAATTCCGGCCCAAAAGACCGGGAGGTGTCGTAGCAGTTCCTGAAGGCCAATGAAAAACCAGGGTCCGCTAATGCGCAGGAGGCCAAAATGTTCCGGTTCCATGGGGGCGATTATAAATACTGAAATGCAGAGGATACAGAGAATGAGCATCAAATGATCAGTCCACCGGGCTGAATATTGTTTGATGTGGGGCCAGATGCAAAAGAGGCCGATAAGTACCAGGGTGATGAGATGGTTGGCGTAGATTCGCAAAACTCCGCTTTTTGATCCGGCAAAGAGAAGATCATTAAGTGTGTTACCCAGGAATGGAAAGGAGAGGGTAATATGCTCGGCTATGGCTCCGGCGGAGGTGCCAGTGGCATCGCCTCGTAAAATATATCCGGTGAATAGTAGCAGCAACCCTACAGGTAAACTCAAGGAGAGACGGATCCAAGAGCTTCTGGTCAATGAGTGTTGGTTTTTTATGATCACCACTATAAAATGGAAGATAAGAAAAAGAAAACAAGCTTGACTGGAATAGAAATGGAGTGCTCGCCAAAAGGTACCGAACGGGGCTGCCAATTCAAAGGTGATGGTGGAGTAAAATGGCAGAGAAGGGTTATATTGTAAGGCAATGACCATTCCGGAGATAAGGGAAATATACAAGCTGATTAAACAGTGCCCTCCCCAGCGGATTCGCGCCAGAGCAGCAATGAGATTATTGGATATTTTAACCCAATTGAGGGATCTCTCCTTGATCATTATAAGGTTACCACGTAGCCGTTGGTTTTTCCGTCAGCGTCTTGTTTGATTTCTACTGAAAAGGTATCTAGGTCGAGAAGTGCCGGGCCGGCAAGTCGTTTACCAGCCATGGAAAAATGACTTTGATGGCAGGGACACTCAAGGATTTGTTCTTTTGCAAGGAAATGCAGCTTGCATCCCAGGTGGGTGCAGGTGCGCGAAACGGCAACTGCTTGACCTTCATGGATGAAGAGTACAAATTCTGTATCCAGGTGAGCGCTTCCGGGCTTTAAGGTTTTGTTGACGGTTATGAGTCGTGGTTTTGGTTTGGCTTTGAATGCGCTGAAACGATAGAGAGGATAAGCTATTATGCCGGTGAGAAGCAGCGCACCCCATTTCAGTGAGTTGCTCAGGAAAGTTCGGCGATTGTTCTGAGGTTCTGGCATAACCGTTTATGTTATTAAAGAAATTTTTGTTTAAGTGCTTCTTGCACATGGGCTGGTACCATACCGTTTACCTCTCCGCCGTGGCAAGCCGCGTCTTTAATGATGGTGGAGCTGATGTAGATCCAGCGAAATCCGGTCATCAGGAAAACGGTTTCCACTTTTCTTTGTAACTTTCTGTTCATTAAGGCCAACTGAAATTCGTAATCAAAATCGGAAACGGCCCGCAGACCACGAACAACAGCACATGCTTTTTTTTTCATCGCAAAATCGACGATCAAACCGCTGGTAACATCAACTGAAATACGAGTGTTTTTGGGTGAAAAACATTGTTTGATCATTTTGATGCGTTCATCAAGACTAAATAAAGGGTTTTTGTTGGGATTAATGGCGATTGTGATGATAATATGATCAAAAAGACGTAGCCCTCTTTTGATGATATCGATGTGTCCATTGGTAATTGGGTCGAATGTTCCAGGGTAAAGAGCTATCTTTGGTTCTGGGGAATCGATTTTGATGACTGGTGTTGAGAAAGAATGTGTTTCGTTCATTATTATTAATGGGTTGGGTTAATGATCCGGCTAGGGGTGATAATGATTGAGTTAGTAGATTTATGGTCTTTTGGCTCGATCTTGAAATATAATAATTTTTCTAATCAATAGATTCAGGGAACTTCCAAAAAATAATCTACCCGCCTGACTAGTCTATGGCTCCGTCTTCTGCGTTACGCCAAGGGTTACATACAACAAGTATGCGCCCCTTGGTATGCCTTGAAGACGAAGCCCTATCCTACGCCATTCGAGTAGAGTATTTTCTTCCAGTTCTCTCATAAATCCACAGGCCGGTTTCGCCATAGCGTTTTTTCTTGAGCAGACTTAAGGTTACCAGCTTGTCCGGCAAAATTTCATTATGCCGCTCTTCTACCACTACTAGGCCGTTTGGTTTAAGAATTCCCACTTTATCTATCATCTTCAGAGTCATTATTGCCAGGTTTTTTTCATAGGGAGGATCAAGAAAGATGAGATCGAAGCTAGGCTGACTCCGGGAAAGGGCGTGTATTTTGTTTAAGGCCGTAGGTAAACCAAGGTCGACGCGGAAGACACCTGCTTTTTCTGTGGGAAAACATGATTCGATGTTACGCTGAATGATTTGCAAGGAGCGGGGGGATTGATCTACGAATAGTGCGTAGGACGCTCCTCGGCTAAGAGCTTCCAGCCCGAGTGATCCAGTGCCAGCATAGAGGTCAAGTACTACGCTTTCTTTAACTTGTGAACCCAAGATGTTGAAAAGCGCTTCCCGTACCCGGTCGCTGGTGGGACGTAAAAAGTGTGATTCACTGGCTTTGGGGCTCGCAAGCTTGCGGCCCCGAATGTCTCCTCCTGTGATTCGCAACAGTGGGCTCCATATTTATGGTAGTTTTTTTTAATTAAGAAACCGTTTTTTTATCGGAGATTTTTTTACGATCCTTAACTACTAAACCATATAGGGCCAAGATGGGACCGGAGCTAACATAAAGAAGAGTAAAAGCAAAGAGGGTGATTGGTGGTTCTGTTGCAAGTAAGGCCAGTAGGAGAATCATTCCAACTACTGCTTGAAACGATTTTGCTTTTTTCATGGTGTCGGGTTGTTTGAAACTGCGATATGGGTGGTTGGAGACCATTAGATATGAAAGGATGTAGACGAGAAAAAGTAGGGTAATATGTTCCACTGGACCGTTGATTTCAAAAAATTTAGTGAAAAACATTACCGTGGTGGCAATCAATCCGGCAGCGGCCGGACATGGTAAGCCAATAAAATCATGGTCTTCTGATATGTGGGTATTGAAACGTGCAAGACGCAAGGCTGTGGTGGCCACATAGAGGAAGGCGGCTAGCCAGCCGTAGCGTTCAAAGGGTAAAAGAGCCCATTGGTAGACTAGTAAGGCAGGTGCAACACCAAAAGAGACAAGGTCGCAAAGGGAGTCGAGTTCGAATCCAAATTTGCTAGTGGCACCGGTCATGCGGGCTACTCGACCGTCAAGGCCGTCAAAAACGCCAGCGACTAATATGGCAACAGCAGAGTTGAAGAAATCACCATTAATAGCAGCAACAATGGAGTAAAAACCACAAAATAAGCTGGTGCATGTGAGCATGCAAGGTAAAATATAAATTTTAGAGTTTGTAGGTGTGCTTTCCATAATAATTCCCATTGTAATAGTGGACGTGACGGTAGAGAATGAAAATATCAACTCTCCGAACATCTTTGGGTCGGAAGAGGCGACCAAATTTAGCTATTTGTTAGAATTAAGGATATTTTTGTTAAAAAGTCAATGCCGGAGATGCTATTTGTTTTTATTCCGGTTCAGTAGGTTTTAAAAAAGATGAGCGTTGGGGTATAAACAGATAACTAAGAATAATTATTATATAATCAAATATGAAACAAATGAGAAATAAACGAGTATGTTGATTTATGAGAATTTTGCCTGGAGATCAAATAAGCGTAGACTTCGAGCTATACGGAAAAAATAACCATTATTGTCTTACTGATATTTTGAATAACGCAGAAATTGTCGCAAAAAATATAAACCAACAGGTTCTTAAGTATAAACTATGTTCGTTTGAGCAAGGTATGTTAAGGGGTCATTTTGGCAATAATTGTTTCACCAGCGATAACTTTTTGGCCTACCTTTACCTCTATTTGAAAAGAAAGTGGTAAGTATAAATCGACTCGGGAGCCAAAGCGTATAAGACCAAATCGTTGTCCGGTTTTTAACGAATCACCTTTTTCAGCCCAGCATACAATGCGGCGGGCGATGAGCCCTGCTACTTGGACTATGCCATAAAGTACGTTGTTCTCGGTTTTGATGGTAAGTGCGCAATGCTCATTATGAAGGGCAGCTTTACTTTTGTCGGCAGAGTAGAATTTTCCGGGATGCAAACGTATTTTTTCCACCGTACCTTTAAGTGGTGTTCTGTTGACATGGACGTTGAAAACATTCATGAAAATGGAAACTTTACGTACGTGCTCATTGAGAAAGCGATCGTCGTGAATATCTTCCACTATGATAATTTTCCCATCTGCCGGGGATATCATCAGGTCAGAACCCTCAGGAGTAATTCTTGTAGGATCACGGAAAAAATAGGTGACAAATACAGTGAGAGCTAAACAGCAAATCGCTACTATATCATAGCCGATAAGAGCTGTGATTAGACCACTCAAGCCACTCAAAAATATAAAAGGGTAGCCTT
>JAOTSI010000033.1 GCA_029865005.1 Desulfobulbaceae bacterium | reverse complement strand
TTGGGCAACCGGTATGGACGGTGTTTTCATTAAATGTAAACAGGGCTCCTGAGGTTTATTGTTATTTGGTCGAGCATACAAAAGGCACCGCTTAGAGCAGTGCCTTTTGTATTGATACTAGCTGGTTAAAGCAGTAAGTTATTTTTTAGGAGCTCTTGCCATGGCAATGGTTCCTGTGCGAACGATTTCCTTGATACCTATGGGACTTAGCATATCGATAATTGCGTTGATTTTGGTTTCTGGTCCGGTGAGTTCCACAGCATAGGTGGTGGGGCTGACATCCACAACTTTTCCTCGAAAGATGTCGATGATTCGGAGGACTTCGGCTCGAGTACTCGCTTCGGCTTTTACGCGGATCAATACCATCTCTCGCTCGACGAATTCACCTTCACTTATGTCGGTGACTTTGATAACGTCGATGAGTTTGTGGAGTTGTTTAGTAATCTGCTCGATTATTAGATCGTTTCCTCGGGTGGTCAGGGTGAGGCAGGATGTTTTAGAATCCTGGGTTTCTGCCACGCAAAGGCTTTCAATGTTAAAGCCCCGGCCACTGAAGAGGCCTGTTACCCGAGAGAGCGCGCCGGGTTTGTTTTGGAGTAAGACGGAAATAGTATGTTTCATTGAACCCTTCCTATGAGGACTGAAATCATATGGTGATGGGGCCGGTGAAGGCCCTATCTTCATTTTTGCCTGAATCGAAAATGTGGTCTTATACCAGTAACATTTCCGTAGTGGCCTTACCGGCCGGTACCATGGGAAATACGCCTTCTTCACGGCTGATTGCGAAGTCCATGATAACTAGTTTGTCTGTGGCAAGGGCCTCTTTAATAACCGGCACAACTTCGCTTTTGGTTTTGGCGCGTAGCCCCACCGCGTTGTAGGCTTTGGCAAGCTCGACAAAGTCGGGGGTGACCTCCATGATGGTCGCAGAATAGCGGCGATCATAAAACAGTTCCTGCCACTGACGAACCATACCGAGGTAGTTGTTGTTAAGAATAGCAACCTTGACCGGTGCTCCCCATTGCTGAGCAGTGGCCAATTCTTGGATATTCATTTGGATTGATCCGTCGCCAGCGATGTCGATAACCGTTGCATCTGGAAACGCGAGTTTGGCACCAATGGCGGCTGGTAAGCCGTATCCCATGGTTCCTAGTCCACCGGAAGTGAGAAGGCGACGGGGCTTGTTAAATTTGTAAAACTGAGCGGCCCACATCTGATTTTGTCCGACCTCAGTGGAGATAATAGCATCGCCACCGGTGAGTTCGCTAAGTTTCTCAACCACGTATTGGGGTTTGATGATATCGCCTTCTTCGTGGTAAGTCAGAGGATGTTTGGTCTGCCATTCGTCTACTTGAGCCAGCCATTTAGCATGTTTCTCACGGGAGCTGGTGCGATCAAGCTTACCGTAATCCTCGAACCATTTGTTCATGGCTGATAGAGCGTACTTGCAATCGGCCACAATGGGAATATCCACCGCAACGTTTTTGCTTATGGATGATGGGTCTACATCAATGTGGATAATATCTGCATGGGGGGCAAAAGCATCAATTTTGCCGGTTACTCGATCGTCAAACCTAGCACCTACCGCAATGAGGAGGTCACATTTAGCAACCGCCATATTGGAGGTGTAACTCCCGTGCATACCGAGCATGCCCATGGAAAGTTCATGGGTGCCAGGGAAGCCGCCTAAGCCCATAAGAGTCATAGTGACCGGAATGGAGAGTTTTTCTGCCAGCTCGGTGAGCTCTTTATGGGAATCAGATAGAATAACTCCACCGCCGACATAGAGAACAGGGCGTTTGGCTTTAACTATGGACTTGCAGGCTTTTTCTATCTGGCCGGGGTGTGGTTTGATGTGCGGCTGATAGGTCTGCATTTGGATAGGTTTCTTTTTTGGATAGTTGATCATAGATGCAACTACGTCCTTGGGCAGATCCACTAGGACCGGGCCGGGGCGTCCGGAGCTGGCGATGTAAAAGGCTTCTCGTAGGGTTGCAACGAGTTCGTCGGGATCATTGACCAGGTAGTTATGCTTGGTACATGGTCTAGTGATGCCTACGATATCAACTTCTTGAAAAGCGTCATTGCCGATGAGTGCTCTGGGTACCTGGCCGGTGAGTACGACCATGGGAATAGAGTCAAGATAGGCGGTGGCGATACCTGTAACGCCGTTGGTCGCGCCGGGCCCGGATGTGAGAAGGGCAACCCCGGTTTTACCGGTGGCCTTGGCGTAACCGTCTGCCGCATGTACCGCCCCTTGCTCATGGCGTACGAGGATATGCTTAACATCGGAATCAAGTAGTTCGTCATATAGATCGATGACTGCGCCGCCGGGGAAACCAAAAATGGTTTCGACGCCTTCTTCTTGCAGGCATTTGATGATGGCCTGTGCTCCTGTCATCTTTTTCATTGGATATCCCTTTTTTTAGAATTAGACGATGGGATCGTCTGTTGACAATAATCACAATATAAGTAATACAATCTCAGGAAGAATCTCTAAGTATATTATTGTTAAAAAATGCTGTCAAGCAGGAAAGAGAGGATGTTTAACGGCTTGAGAATATATTTTAAATTAAATGTCTCGTGTTGTTTTGGTTATGTAATAGCCTAAGTCCTCAAGGTTTAATCTGCTGAGAGACTATTTTTTAATGGGGATTTGAAACATTTTCCCGATTTTAAATTTGGTTTTTTTTTTGTTTGGAAATAGCTGAATAACAGGTATGTTTGAACATCGTTTTTTAGTAATTTTAGCTGGGCAAATATCGAAATTTTATTTTTTTCAATTTAAATTAATAGATCGGGGCTGGAGAAAGTCTGGATGAACGTCAAATATAATTTTTTTAAAAAACAAAGATTGACCTATTTAGTAGTAATCTTTTTTTTGTGCATTACTTTTAATTTATCTTTACCTGGTAACGATGAAGCTTATCAGGTGTTCGCTTCGCAAGGTTCTGTGAAGTTAACTAAGGCTTCTAGTTTCAATTCGTTGGGAGAATTGACTGTTGGTTTAGTCAGCAAGATGACAGATGATCTTAGAAATAAGACAATATATTTTGATCGTACTAATATAGTAGACATCAGAACGACTAATGCCTCGCCTTTCTCAGTCCATCTGGCATCAGAGATGGATGTTGCTCTTACTTCTGTTTTTACAATGGTTAAGGAGCCTGTTCAAGCTGATTTTATTCTTCGGGTTTCTTATCAACGAAATGTTGAAGTGGTACGGGTCTTTTGTAATTATTTTGATGTTAAAAAGTTTGTTACTAAAACAGTTTATCAATCCATTGGAATAAATAATTTGCCCGACGATTCTTTTGAGGAAAATTTGCGTAGTAAAGCTTATAAACTTGCTGCTGGAATTATCAACGAAGATGTAAAAAAGAGATTATATGTTCAGCCTATTCGAGAGGCTGTTGATGGTTATGTGAGTGAGTTTTCAGTTACTTTCGGTTTGCTGCTTAAAAGTGAGATTGCCAGGTTGTATACTCATTTGGAATTGGTTGATGAGACAATTGTCAGTGTAAATTTGGATCCTGAAGCTGTTGTTAAGCGAACAGCTGAGGATGTTGAGCTGGAATTGATTAATGCCGTTTTGGCTGATGCTGATTCAATTATGTGCGGTGAATATTTCGTTAGTGGTGATAAGATTATTCTCACCTTATTCATAAAAGATTTGGAGGGACGTATCCTAAATTCGGTGAGTGAGGAGATGGAAAAGATCCTTGTACCCAATCTTCTTGTGGATAATACTTCCCACGCTTTGGCTGATTATGCAGATAAATCTTCCGAGAGTGATGGTGGTGAGAAGATGGTCAAGATATCGTCCACTAAAGGTGGGGATAATCCGGTTTATCATAGTAAAGAGAAAATGACTTTTTATCTGCAAGTTGATCAGCCACTTTATATTTATCTCTATGATATTGATTCGATGGGTCATGTTTCCCGACTTTTTCCTCTTGTGGAGGAGCAGGAGGAAAAACCTTTTCAGGTAGGCAAGCTCTATATTTATCCTAAAAAAGAAGATGGGATTGAATTGGAAGTGAATCCGCCGTTCGGTAAGGATATTGTGAAGGTTTTTGCTAGCAGTAAACCTCTTCCTTTACCAGAACTAGATGAAAGCACGCCTCTTTTGGGTTATACTAAAGGAATGCGGGCTATTAAAGTGAAACGTAAAGAAATTCAGGGTGAATTGGCCACTACCAGAACCATTCACCCTAAAGATTTAGTGGATTATTATAGAGGGGTTGCCGCTAAGAAGAAGGTTGATTTATTTGAAAATTCAATTTTTATCGAAACAAAAGAATAGGTTCTCATTTCAATCTTATCGTCTGTAGCTGGTCATAGGGGTGGCAATTAGCCAACTTTATGAGCCCTGAGATTGTTAATATTGGACGAAGCTTAAACCAAGGCTGAGCGTGGAGCGACATCGCGCGAAGATCTTGTAACCACATTTGGTATATGATATTGTTTGCGCCGGGATTTTTCCCGGCGCAATTTTTTATTATAGCGCACTTTTAGTCAGTTACGAATAGTTAGGCGGTGTTGAGAAATCAATCGCATTATAGATATTTAATAAGCTGGAAAACATTGTCATGGATAATAAGCAACAAAGCAAATACGACCTTCCCAAAGCATATGAGTTCGATGAAGTTGAGAAACGTTGGTATGAAAATTGGCGTGAACACAACACTTTCAGCGCTAAAATGGAAGAGGGGAAGGATTCTTTTTCCATAGTTATTCCACCTCCCAATGTTACTGGTGTTCTTCATATTGGTCATGCGTTAAATAATACCCTGCAGGATATTCTAATCCGCTATCATCGGATGAAAGGGGACAATACTCTGTGGGTACCCGGTACCGATCATGCTGGTATTGCCACTCAAAACGTGGTGGAGAGGCAATTAGCCACGGAAAACAGTTCCCGTCATGAATTGGGGCGGGAAAAATTTATCGAACGAGTTTGGAAGTGGCGAGAGGAAAAGGGCGGCACCATTATCAACCAGCTCAAAAGAATGGGTTCTTCCTGTGATTGGGATCGGGAACGTTTCACCATGGATGAGGGCTTGTCTAAAGCGGTGCGGGAAGTATTTGTCAAACTCTATAACGAGGGGCTTATATATAAGGGTGATTATATCGTCAACTGGTGTCCCCGTTGTTTGACCGCATTGTCTGATGATGAGGTTGAGCACGACCCCACCGACGGTAAACTTTATCACATTCGTTATCCCTTTGCTGATGGTTCCGGTCATGTGGTAGTGGCTACCACCCGTCCTGAAACCATGCTTGGTGATACCGGTGTTGCTGTTCATCCCAAGGATGAGCGCTATACCGGACTTCAGGATATAGGCGTACGCCTTCCCCTATCAGATCGAACAATACCGGTGGTCCTGGATCATCATGTTCAGCGGGAGTTTGGAACCGGTGCCTTGAAGGTAACCCCGGCCCATGATCGGGATGATTATGAGATAGGTTTGCGTCATAATTTGGAACGACTCAAGGTGATGGATAATCATGGGATTATGAATGAAGCTGCCGGGTCCTATCAGGGGCTGGATCGTTTCGAGTGTCGTAAAAAAATTGTTGCTGATTTGGAGGCCCAGGGTTTTCTCGATAAAATTGAGGATTATCAACATTCAGTTGGTAAGTGTTATCGTTGTGCCACGGTGGTGGAGCCCACAACATCCAAGCAGTGGTTTGTTTCGGTGCGTCCCTTGGCCGATAGGGCGGTAAAAGCGGTTGAAGAAGGGCGGATTAATATCTATCCCAAGACCTGGAATAAAAGTTTCTATAGCTGGATGGATAATATTCGTGATTGGTGTATTTCCAGGCAGATTTGGTGGGGACATCAGATCCCGGCCTGGATTTGTCAAGATTGCGGTGAGATTACGGTGGCCTTGGAAGATCCAGAGTGTTGTTGCAAGTGTAGCTCTACTGCCTTGGATCGGGAAACCGATGTGCTCGATACTTGGTTTTCTTCCGCCTTGTGGCCATTTTCTACTTTGGGATGGCCGGAGAATACCAAGGAACTTGAGTTCTTCTATCCCACTTCAGTATTGATCACTAGCTTTGATATACTCTTTTTTTGGGTGGCTCGAATGATGATGATGGGTCTTCATCTTCGTGATGAGGTTCCTTTTCGGGATGTGTATCTCCATGCCCTGGTTCGTGATAAGCACGGCAAAAAGATGTCTAAATCAACTGGTAACGTAATAGATCCGTTGGAAATGATCGATCAATACGGGACTGATGCCTTCCGTTTCACTCTTACCGCTTTTGCTGCTCAAGGGCGGGAAATCAAGATGGATGAGGAGCGAATTGAAGGGTATCGCCATTTTATCAATAAATTGTGGAATGCGGCTCGTTTTGCCCAAATGCATATTAAAGAGTGTGATCCAGCCATAACTTCGGTGACCGATAATGCTGCTGAGCTGGAATTACATCATCGTTGGATCCTTCATCGCAGCGATGAGGTGATCTGCGAAGTACGTAAGGCTCTAGACGAATATAACTTTAATGAGATTGCCTCGGCTATTTATCAGTTTACTTGGCGAGAAGTGTGTGACTGGTATCTGGAATGGATTAAGTCTGAACTTTTCGGTAAGGATGAGGTAGCGCGGGACAATGCCCGTGGCACCCTGCTTCGTGTTTTGGAAACCCTGCTTAAGCTCCTTCATCCCATTGCACCCTTTGTGACTGAAGAGATTTGGAGTCAGTTGCCGGGTGAGAGGGGAACCATTATGTTGGAATCCTTTCCGGTTGAGCGGCCAGATTGGCGTGATGCCAATGGCGCAACTGAAATGAAATTTCTCATGGATCTTATTTCTGGCGTTCGAACCATTCGTAGTGAGGCCGGTTTGCATCCCACTGCTAAAATAAATGTGGGGATTATTTGCGCCGATGAGCAACAACGGACCTTGATTGAATCATTTAGGGGTTCGATTCTTTCCATGACTCGCTCTGAGAATTTGGATCTACTTGCTGAGGGAACCATTCCAAATGATGCAGGTCATTGTTTGGTGGATAGTGTTGAGGTATTTGTCCCTATGAAAGGGCTCATTGATGTGGAAGGTGAACTGGAAAAACTTGCCAAAGACCGCATTAAACTAGAAAAAGAATTACAAAAAATTGTTGGTAAGCTAAAAAACCAGAAGTTTCTCGCCAATGCTCCCCAAGAGATAGTAGAAAAAGAAAAAGGCAAGGAAACTGAGATTTCTGAGAAGTTAACCAAAAATCAGGAGGCAAGTGCTCGCTTGCAAAAACTTCAGTAATGAATTTGTTGGTACTTGATAATCTGCTTCGAGGTTTTCTGGCTGAGGATATTGGTCGGGGAGATGTGACCAGCGAAGCGGTTTTTTCTGAAACCGAACATGGTTCCGCCGTATTTCGAGCTAAGGAATCTTTAGTAGCGGCGGGCATGGACAAGGTAGCTGGTCGAGTGTTTCATTTGCTGGATGAGCGGGTGGAGCTTGAGCAAACCGTTAGTGATGGAACATCGGTGGAAGCCGGAACTGTTTTATTGCGAGTAAACGGGCCAGTACGTGCTTTGTTGACCGCAGAGCGAACGGCACTTAATCTGGTGCAACGTTTATGTGGTATAGCCTCTATGACCGCCGCTTTTGTTGAGGCTGCCAGGGGGACAAATGCTCGTATCTGTGATACTAGGAAGACCACTCCTGGTTTGCGGATGCTGGAAAAGTATGCTGTATTAGCGGGGGGGGGTGCAAATCATCGCTTTAATTTGGCTGATGGAGTGATGATTAAGGATAATCATATTGAGGCTTGCGGTTCCATTGCCGAAGCTGTGTGTCGGGTGAGGATGGCCGTACCCCATACCCTTCGTATCGAGGTGGAGACTGAAAATATGGCTCATGTCCGGCAATGTATCGAGAATAATGTAGATATTATTATGCTCGATAATATGGATACCGCTACCATGCGTGAAGCTGTTGGGTACATAGATGGTCGTGCTCTGGTAGAGGCGTCCGGTAATATGAGCTTGGAGCGTATCGCTGAAGTGGCCGCTACCGGGGTAGATCTTATTTCGGTTGGTGCTTTGACTCATTCGGCCGGATCCCGTGATATATCCATGGATTGGTTGTCGAAAGGATGAGACGTTTATTTGTGAGTTGTCAAATCCCCTCTAATGTGAGAGAACGCCTGGCGTTGATGAGCTGCGGTCTTGCTGGAGCGCGTTGGGTAGAGTCTGAACAGCTCCATTTGACTCTTCGATTTATCGGCGATGTGGATAAACAACAACAAGTAAATATTGAAGATGCCTTGGCTGAAATAGAGGCTGTTCCATTTAGTATGCAATTAGAAGGAATTGGTTTTTTTCCGCTTCGGGGACGACCTCGGGTTTTGTGGGTGGGAGTTGCCGAAAATCCTCATTTGCTTCAACTGCAAAAACGTATTGAATCGGCGGTGGTGCGTAGTGGCTGTGTGGCAGAAGGGCGTAAATTTCATCCTCATCTCACTTTGGCCCGGCTCAAGGATAGCCCAAAGAATTGGATTGGTCGCTTTCTTGAGCAAAATGCACTCTATGTGAGTGAAAAATTCATGGTGGATCAGTTCCAGCTCTATTCCTCCATTTTGGGGAGAAGCGGGGCGAAGCATTTTGTGGAACGTAGCTTCTCTTTAGGAGCTTGACGAGCTCCAGGGTGATACGCTCCCTTTGCTTTGCCAAAATGAATAAGTTCATATTATCTATTTTATCCTTTTTTTTTATTCTTCCCGGATATGCCTTCAGCGCCATTTCCTCAGAATCAAGTTTCTTATACAATAAAGATGAGTTGGTTTCTTTGTTTACAGTTTCTCCAGACCTGATGCTACGCTATTCTGAACCTGAGGGTGAGGGTGGAAGTTTTGGGTTTGATAGCTGGTCAGGGTTTGATCTTAACGCAGCATCATATAAAAAAAATAATCAATACTCTAAGTTGTTCAGCGAGAGTGGATATTTGCTTGCTGTGGCAACAGCAGTGATCGGCGGACTTTACTTTGTTCCTGAAGATATCAGTGGTTGGAAAAACGGCTCCAGGAATATCAACTATGGAGGCCTGACCGGGCGGTATTGGGATAATATTAGTAATGGCCCGGTAATGGATGATGATAATCCATTTATCAATTATATAGGTCATCCCTATGTTGGGGCGGCCTATTATGTGCGGGCCAGGCATGAGGATTATAGTGCACCGGCTGCTCTATCCTATTCGTTTTTCATGTCCACCTTTGTTTACGAGTACGGGGTGGAGGCATTTTTTGAAAAACCTTCCTATCAGGATATTATTATCACTCCGATTTTCGGGGCCATTCTTGGCGAAATATCTTTGAGTTTGGATAAACAGATAAAGCTTAATGGTGGAAAACTTTTTGATTCTATATTGTTGGGTGGTGTAGCCTCCTTTCTTATTGATCCTCTGGAGTACATTATCAAGCCGAGTAAAAGTTATCTCCATGATCGTTTTGATCTGAGGGTGGAGAACAGCGTTTTTTATTCTTCTCTACGCAATGACGATCCCTTCTTTGTTGAAAATGATAGGATGCAATCGGAACGAGTTTTTGGGGTGCGAATCAAAATAACTAGGAACTATCATTGATTCCTAATCTGTTTCCTTGGTTGATGTATTAGTTGTCCTCCGACCCTGTTTGTGGATAGCTGGCATTATGGCCTGTAACTAACTGATTTTGAATTTTGAATATAATCTTTGGAAAAGGCCGGAGGAATATTGAATTTTTTTAGTTCCTGGTCACAGGGCTTTTAATTAATTGACTTAATAGATTATTTACTTGGTTTTTAACTCGCCAGTATCCTTTCTACTTGTCGCCCGGCTTTTTCGAAAATATCTGGGGAAAATACTTTTTCTTCTTTATTTCGAGAAGATGAAAGTGGAAAGTAGAGTGCTTGAATGAGGAAAAATATCCATACCGCCAAGGCTGTTCCTCCTGGAGTGTGGGAGGTCAGGGTGGTGGCAGCGGTTGCTGCTCCGAAGCAAAGTACGATTTCCAGGATAACCCCTCTGAGGAGATGGTTGGGGAAACAAATTGAGCTACGGATCCAACTCAGTGCAAGTAAGTGGATGGGAAGAACTAGTAGTAATCCGCCCCAGGGGGTAACTAAAGTAGCCAGAAAGGAAGTTAATAGTGGTAGAAATAGTTGTCCTAATTTATTTCCGCTCCATTTTACAAGAAGATAACCGTAACCAGCGGTCATCACCCAGCCGTAGAAGTGGTAAAATTTAGAGTAGGGCGTTATGGGATATGCAAAGGAAAGTGTAAAAAGGCAGACTGCACCCATGGCGGCATATATAATAGTGCTTCTTACTGGAGCTCCGTTTAGTTTCATTAGACTTCTCCTTGTGTTGAAGCTTTATATTGTTGTTTGTATTTTATTAGGTCTAGGTCTATTTCTTCGTCTGTGAGTTCACCGCTTGTGTTCTGATTATGGCTAGTTAGATCGGAGATTGTGCCATTGCGCCTGTCTTGTTCCTTATTTAATAGGAAGCTGACGGTTTTTTGGTTCAGTTCTTGAAACTGTATTTTTTGTTTTTCGAGAACCGCCCTCAATGTTTCAATTTCTTGCTGTAGCTTTTCCAACAGATGGGTTGATTCTTCCACTGTTTTATCGGTTAAGCGTATTTTCTTTATCAGCATGCGGCTGATATCGTCTTTGTCCTTTTTAATTGCAATTTTTAAATCATCTTCCAAGCTCGCTTGGTCACGTTTCGTTTTTTCAAGTTCTAAACGAAATCTCCGGTGTTCGGTAACTAATCCGGTATGTCGAGCATCTTTTCGATGTAATTCTTCTTCCATTTCCCTGAGGTGTTGTTTGAGGAGGAGTTCTTTATCTTCCAGTTCGTCCATAACTCCATTGATGTCAGCTTTCCATATTCGTACTATTCTGGTGAGTATTCCCATTATGTTCTCCTTGAGGCAGGATTGTTCAGGTCGATTTATTGGCTGTTAATCCGGCTTGGTTGCCAATATGTATTATGTTGTTACATGCTACATTTTTATGTCACGACGACCTTCATAGCTCTGGTGTTGCATGGTTTTAGAAGCTTTTTTCTGCTTCCTTGATATTGCTGCCGGAGCTCCGCTGAATGTGTCTTCTACCTGTTCGGTTAGGGAGGCAAGCTCTTCTTCTGCTTCTGCCGCCACTTTATGACTCACTGTACGGTTTACCTTGTCGTTTTTAATTTTATATTCACTGAGATAACGAAGGGCTGTTTCTTTTTTGCCGTCTTTGACCTCCTTGGCCACTTGGCCTCGCAGTTTGTTCATATCATCTTGCATGACTTTATCACGCCAGGCTTCTTTGTTGACGGAGGCTAAAGCTTCCTTTTCGTTGTCCACGCAACTGACGAGTAAGGGTTGGTCCAAAGAAATTATTTGATTAGTATTTTGATGTTGGTAGTTGACCGTGATCCCATTAATTGCATAGTCGGCGGGGTTAGAGGCAGAAACTTGAAAGGTTAGAAATAATCTACGGTTAGTGCCGGGTAATATGCTACCTGGTCGAAAAATTGTTTCTCCTTGCTGGTGCTCCAAGGGATATCCAGAACCATCTATGAGGGTAATGTCTTTGACCGTGGGCACATGTACCTCGATGTTGACTGCGGAGGCGATCCCGGTGCTAAGTAGTTCTTGCTCAAAGGTGTTGGCGAAGGCCAAAGGGTTTTCAAGGAAATGATAGGATCCTCCTCCGTGGTCGGCCAATGTGGTCATAAGATATTCATTGAAATCAAGCCCGACTCCCACTGTGGACAAAGAAGCTTCCAACCGGATGGCTTCATGGGCCAGTTTGGCAAGTTCATCAGGTTGGGTGATGCCTTGGTTAGCCATTCCGTCTGATATGAGTATTAACTTGGTATTGTTTTCATATATGTTACCGGAGGCTTGTTTGATGCCTTCCCGTAGCCCAGCTCCCAGATTAGTACCGCCACCTGCGTGAAGATTGTTAATCGCCTGATGGATAATAGATTTATTAGCTTTGGTTACTGGTTGTAAGGGGAAATCGGTGTGTACCGAATCAGAATACGATATTAATCCAATTTGATCACCGGGGATGAGTCTTGTTGTTATTTCCTTTATTGCCGTTTTGGCTTGGTTGATTTTATTTCCTTGCATAGATCCGCTTCTATCCATGACTATAATAAAATTAACCCCGTTCCTGTTTGTTGTGGTGGGGTCTGGTTTATCTTGATTAGCAGAGAGGGTGAGTACTACCCCAACCTTTCGATCACCATTGAAGGAGATTTTTTTTTGGGTTAGCTCACCGCTGACGGATAGAGGTGCAGCAGTAGGATTAGTGGAAACTGGGTTGGGAGGAGGATTAATTTTTGAGTAGGCCAGGGCCGTAATCGTGATCGCGATAAGTAGTGTGATGTAAAGAATTGATTTTTTATGTGTAGTTTGCATGGAAGCTCCTAAGGGTTGGAAATATGGTGATAGCTTTTCTTTCCATTTAAGAATAGGTCATGCTTGTTAAGTGTACAATGCAAAGAAATGCAAACTGTTAGGTGGTAATTTTTACAAAACTTTTACATTCGTTAAGAGGAATTAACAGGTAATAAGCTGTTATTTTAATGATAAATAATTTAGTTATAAGATATATTTAAAGGCAAGGAGTTGGGGGGGGAGTATGGAGATAGTATTGTATGGTTTAGGCTTGTAAAGGTCGGGTGCCTGGGAAAACCGAAAGCCACCCTTGCAAATCCTTAAGTCAACTACATTGAAAGGGTGGGTGTCTTCCTTCTATTTCTGAGGAGGGTATTCGGAGAGATAGAAGGAAGAAGATGGGGTGGATAGTTTTATTCGCTATGGGTAAGAGTTGGGAAAACTAAGTACCTTTGCACTAATGGTTTTATCTATCTGGGGCCGTCTGTAGCTTTGTTGGGGTAGTTTTGGTCTTGCATGGGTTTGTCGCCTTCGTCAATATACCAAGCATCAATGGGTAACTTATATTCTTGAAGGAGGGCATTGAGACGAATCCAGTGACGATAATCTTTGGACTTGTCAAGCACTAGAACGATCCCTCCTTTTTTACCTGTTTGGAGGCTATAGTGAAGTGCGAACCCAACAGCTTGGGTCCAGTTGCCTCCGAAATCAACCCGAACGGCATGGGTATCGGTAAGGCAATCACAGGTCATTCGGTCGGGCATGGGTACATTGGTTTGGCCATTTTTTTCAGCGCACCAGGTGTCTCGGTACCAGCGTCTGTCTTTTGTTTCCTCCCCTTGGCATATTGCGGTGAAAAAGAGTGTAGTGCAGAATATGGCACAAATTATTTTCATCATATGGCGGACCCCCATGAAAAAAGGTTACGACCGTCTTGACCCATTAAGTGGCACGATTTAAACAGTATTATCTGTATAGATCGAGTCTGGGTCGGGTCGTTGGAATAGGTATTTCTTTATTTCAAATGATAGCTCAAAGGGCCGATACAGTCACCAGTTTTAATATATTATTACGTTTTAGTGACTGTAGGGTCGCCTGAGTGGATCATTTTTATGAAATTATAAAATAATAAAAGAAATTCTTTTTGTACCGTATGGAGGAAAAGAGTAGCTTGGTTTACAAGATAATCATTATCTGGTGATTTCAAATGAGATGAATTGGGCAAATGGTTGTCATGGTAAGTCCAATTTTTTAAATCATCGGGGTGGGCTGCATGATTATCAAATTGAACACCGATAATGTGTGGTCTGTTTTTGAGAGAAAAAGCTTCCACCAGGCTGTCGCGTGAAGTTGCCAATACGGTGATTTGGCGGGGAAGAGGTGGTATAATCACATGGCCATGTGACTTGAAAAGGGTCAATGGCCCTTTGAGGTCACGAAATAGAGGGTGTTGTTTGCCTTCACTGGTAAGGTGTCCTTCAATAAATCCATAGCTAGGTTGAAAGTTAGGTCCTATTCTAGCGTTGAGGGAATGGGCTAGTAATTGATGTCCAAGGCGAAAACCGAGGCAAGGGCGATTAAGGGAAAGCCATGCTTTGATAAATGATTTTTCTTCTCGAAGAAAAGGGTAGTCAGATTCTTCCTCTATATTTGGGGAGCCGCCGAGAATAATTAATCCGTCAAAGGGGTTGGGGTCTGGGATAGCGGTTTGCCAACAGTGGACGATGTGCAGATCTATGGAAAGTTGCTCGGCAGCTGAGAGTAGAAGGCGGCCGGGTCCTTCCCCGTTCGTCTGTTGAAGCACGAGAATATGAAGACCCATCGTGATTCCTCCGGGAAATAAGAACGACGACTCCATTATATTTTCATGGAGTCGTCGTTGGGATTAGAGGTGGAATTGTTAGTTCCGTTTGCTGGACCTCTATGGTTTGCTTTTTGTTTAGTTGGTTACCTGAAAGTCATTATAGGCGTGAGCAGCGTGTTCGCTGATGTCCACTCCGATCATTTCTTCCTCTTTGCTGACTCTTAATCCAATGGTAGCATCTACAACTTTAAAGAGGATGAAGGCGGTGCCGAATGCCCAGATAAATGCGGAACCGATACCCAAGAGCTGTACTCCAATTACTTTGGCACTTATACCGCCCATGTCGAAAAGTCCTGCCGCTAGGGTGCCCCAAGCGCCGCAGACGCCATGTACGGAAACCGCGCCGACTGGATCGTCGATGTGAATTCTGTCGAGGGTCATGACGGAGAATACAACTATTATTCCAGAGATAAGGCCGATAATAATTGAGCTGCTCGGGTTGACGTTGGCGCAGCCAGCTGTGATTCCAACTAGGCCAGCCAAGGCACCGTTTAAGCTCATGCCGATGTCCGGCTTTTTAAAGATGATCCATGAGGTAATCATGGCTCCCACTGCTCCGGCTGCTGCCGAAAGGTTGGTGTTGACAAATATCATGGCAATGGAAGTATCGCCAGTGGTGGTGGAACCTGGGTTAAATCCGAACCAGCCAAGCCACAAGATAAATACGCCTATGGCAGCCATGGGGATGTTATGACCTGGGATGGCTTTTATCTCGCCTTTAGAGCCATATTTGCCGATTCGGGGTCCGAGTACCATAGCTCCTGCTAAAGCGCACCAGCCGCCGACGGAGTGAACAACGGTGGATCCTGCAAAGTCTATAAATCCTAATCCTTCAAGCCATCCACTGCCGTTGAGGAGGCTGCCCCATGCCCAGGAACCAAAAATGGGATAGATAAATGCGCATACCACTATGGAGTAGACCAGGTAGCCGGTGAATTTGGTTCTTTCTGCAACTGCACCGGAAACGATGGTAGCCGCAGTGGCAGCAAACACACATTGGAACATCCAAAAGGCTAATACCCAAGGGTCGCCTTCAGGTCCACTCCAGCCACTTAGAAAAAAATCAGTAGTGCCGAACCAGCCGGTTTTAGAGGCCCCGAACATGAGTCCAAAACCTACTGCCCAGAAGGCCAGTGAGCCCATGGAAAAATCCAACAGGTTTTTCATCATAATGTTGACGGCGCTTTTTGCTCTGGTGAACCCAGATTCAACCATGGCAAAACCTGCTTGCATGAAGAAAACCAGGGCTGCAGCTATAAGGGTCCACACATAGTTTAGATTGTTCTGGACGGTGGCAATTGCGTCTGCATTGGTTTTTATGGTTATGGCCGGTTCATCTCCGGCCAGCGCCGGTCCGGCTCCAATTAATAATAATATGATAAGTGAAGGGGTAATGTATTTTCGCATTTCTATGGTCCTCCCGCAATGGTGAGTTATGGTATCTTTCAGATGGCCTCGTTGTCTATTTCGCCTGTCCTTATTCTTCGGGCTTGTTCAATAGGTAAAACAAATATTTTTCCATCCCCTATCTTGCCGGTTTGAACAGTGCTAGCTATGGTGTCTACTACTTTATCTACCATTTCATCGTTGACCACGGTCTCCACTTTGATTTTTGGTATGAAGTCTACGACATATTCGGCACCACGATATATTTCGGTGTGCCCTTTTTGGCGTCCGTAACCTTTAACTTCCACCACAGTAATCCCTTGTACGCCGATCTCGTTAAGCGCTTCTTTTAAGGCGTCTAGTTTGAATGGCTTGATGATTGCCTCAATTTTTTTCATTATTGTCTCCTTTGTATCCCCAGTGATATTGTTGATGTGTTGATAAGTTATTTACAAGGATTGTGCCAGAGTAGCCTGAGATCATTATTTTAACTTTAGTGATTTAAATCTAGTTAGATAGATTGCGTATCGTATCTTTACGGGCGGGGTTGTGCATGATAATTTTATAACAAATTTGTAAAGGTGGTGCTGGGTCTTGCCCAAATTTGTAAATTTAATTAATTGATGAGAGCGAGAGTGGCCAAAATCCATCTTGAACATTCCAGCTTTTAGATTGACAGGGAGGTTGATGGATTGGTATCTTCGGGTGATCAAATGAATAATTCGTAAGAATAACTGATTGTAGAAAATAGAAAATCTGCTTCCCGCTCGGAAGCTTAACATCTTTGGAGAATTGTAAATGACTATCCGTGAGGACGCCATAGCCGGAAATAAAACCGAGCTATTTGAGATATGTGCACGAAATGAAGGAATGGATGTTGACCAGCTTATGTCCGGGGTAGCCGATGGAACCATCGCCATAACTAAGAATTATCACCATGACTTTGATAAGGTAATTGCTATTGGAAAGGGGACCACCACCAAAATTAATGCTAATTTAGGTGCCTCTAAGGATATGTCCGATCAAGAAGGGGAGCTTGATAAGTTAAGGGTTGCTGTTCGGGCCGGTGCAGACACCATTATGGATTTGAGTATGGGGGGAGATTTGGACGCGGTACGCCGTGGAATTTTGTCCCATTGCCCGGTTCCTCTCGGTACTGTTCCTATTTATCAAGCGGTTTCGGAAACTGTTGAGTTGCATAAAAAGGATATTGTCGATGTTACTGTTGACCAGATGTTTAAAGTCATCGAGAAACAGGCCATAGATGGTGTTGACTTCATGACGATTCATTGCGGTATTAACAGAGATTTGCAACAGAGAATGTTGAAGCAAAAAAGGCTGATGGGAGTGGTAAGCCGGGGTGGTTCATTTCTACTTGAATGGATGAGTCATCATCGTAAGGAAAACCCGTTGTTTGAACATTTTGATGATTTACTGGCCATACTCAAAGAGCATGAAGTTACGTTGAGTCTTGGTGACGGTATCAGGCCCGGTTGTTTAGCTGATGCTACTGACCGTAATCAGGTACAGGAGCTGATTAATCTTGGAGAGCTCACTGAGCGTGCCTGGGATGCTGGAGTACAGGTGATTATTGAGGGTCCTGGTCATATGCCTCTTGATCAGATTACAGCCAATGTATTGCTGCAGAAAAAAATGTGCAAAGGCGCGCCTTTTTATGTACTGGGTCCGCTAGTTACCGACATAGCGCCAGGTTATGATCACATTACCGGCGCCATTGGTGGAGCCATAGCCGGAGCTGCCGGTGCTGATTATCTTTGTTACGTAACCCCGGCAGAGCATCTTAAATTACCTGACATTGATGATGTGCACCAGGGAGTGATTGCTTCTAAGATAGCTGCTCACGCCGCTGATATAGCAAAAGGTATTCCTGGTGCCATAGAGAAAGATCATCAGATGGCCGAGCGGAGAAATAAGCTTGATTGGAAAGGACAGATTGATATGTCATTGGATCCTGAAAAAGCGGCTCTATTTCGGGAAAAGGGTTCTAATTA
>JAOTSI010000426.1 GCA_029865005.1 Desulfobulbaceae bacterium | reverse complement strand
AGGCCCGAACCTTCTACTACCTCTCCGACCACCTCGGCACCGCCCAACTCCTGGTGGATCAAGAGCAAACAGTAGTCTGGAAAGGCGAATTCAAACCCTTCGGCCAAGTCGACACGGTCATCAACGACCTGGACAACAACTTCCGATTTCCGGGGCAGTATTTTGATGCTGAGAGCGGGTTGCATCAGAACTGGCACCGGTATTACGATCCGGCTGTTGGGCGGTATGTTTGTGCTGATCCTATTGGGTTATATGGTGGGGGTGGTTTGTATGGATATGCTGGCAGTAACCCAGTTGTTCTTCGAGATAATAATGGACTTAAAACCATTGCCCCACCCTTAATTGCTAAAGGGTCATGGCTTAACCCCAAAATACATCCTTACCAGAAATACGATGGGCTGGAACGTCTCCCCTGGAAAGGAGGAAAGTATAAGTCTTGTATTCCTGGAGCATATACCCATTGTTATTGGTACCAGAACGGAGACAAAAATCAGTATTGCGAGGTGGGATCGCATTTAATATCTTGCGGGCTTGACGCCGCAACAGTAGTTGCAACAGTTACTACTGCAGGTGCTATTTTTGGTGTAGCAACAAATATTTTATCAGGAATTAATACCTATGTTGGCTATCAAATTTGTGAACCATCGCCGTCCACCGTATCTACTGCCTTTGGGATAGGTTACGACATTATCGGTGGTTCCAACAGCGGCGTCAAAATGGCTATAGCTTATATTGATGCAGCACTCAATGCTTTAGAGAGCTCTGACATACTGTAAAAAAGTTATCAGTTGCAGTATTCTAGAGCACTAGACTCGCAACATGTAGCGCCTTAGAGGTCTTCTTTCGCGCTACATGTTGTGCTTTTCTACGGTATTGGAATAGTGATAGTTCAGTACCAAGCTTAGCACGAAAACAGCATGAAGACTGTTTATAATATTTAGATTTTAAAAACTAATAATTAATATTCAACGCCGCATTATAATATATAATATACTATTTTTACTCATGGTATTAAAATGAAGATGCTACATAATTTTTTCATAGGTTATCTTGTATTAGGAGTAATTCTATTTTTAGTAAATGAGTCTGATGTAGATGTAGATCAATTTTCTGATATCTTGTTTAAAATTCCCATGCTAACTATTATTCCTTATTGTTTAATTTTCAGCTGTTATTTTTTAAGAAATCGTTCCAATCGAAATATTGCAACCGTTAGGGAAATTATTGCCACTTCCTTCACTTACGCGATGGTAACTGTTTTCTGGGCATATTTTCTAAACAATTCATTCGCTGTTTCAAAAGATCATATTATAAGAGGCATCATTGTAGATAAAAAACAGGGTCGTGGAAAGTCAAAACCTTCTATTACTATCCTTGATAACGTAGAATTAATTAAGTTAAGGGTGACGAAAAATGAATGGCAGCAGGTTAAAATTAACCAATTATTTTATATTAATTTGGATAAAGGATTACTAGGCTTTTACTATAAAGACAGGCTAGTAACTAGTCATGATTACAGCCGTAAATAATCAAGCAAATAAGTAGAGGGCATTTCCCCAGCAGACGCTGTAGGTACAAGGTAAAACTTGTGAACCCTCATGAGGGAAATCTCGGGGACATCCTATACTCCCCTTGTCAATATAAAATGTGCTAAATTTATATTGATGTAAAATCAAAAACTTGGCCTGTCTAATTTTATGAAGACATACTACCCCCTCTACCTTATTAGGCATTTTTTTGGATCGGCACTGCTCTCACCAGTCGGCGGACTTTGCACTTGATCGTTACAATTATTCGGCATACCAAAAATATATGGTCACCAATCATCCCTTATCCAAGTTGCAAGGTCCGGTGAGAGGATCCAGATCGTCCCCCACGAGGTCCTTAAAAGGCCTCTACGCTGTTGAACGGATTCCCCTCGCCGAAATTCGATTTTCTTGTTTAATTTAAGTCCATTAAATGCATAATTATTTATTCAGCTGGTCGTTCCAGTCACGCCCCTGCACTGGAGGCAAATCAAGCTCAAAATGTGCTTTCGGGAAGCGTCGCTGGAATTCTTGAATATACTTTCTACCTCCTTGGTCATTATCGAAGGCCAAAACAATTTGCATTTTTGCCCTGTTTGCTTTTTTGATCATCCCGCCAATCAGTGGCCATTGTTGCTTGCTGATTTGGCCTCCGGTAGCAAAAAACCTCGTATGACGAATAATGTTGGGGTAAAGGCATGCGTAGGAGAGAGCATCAATCGGCGATTCAAATAGAATGATTTTTTGATCATTTCCTTCCAACTTACTATGCCATAATCCCTTGCTTCCTCCTTTGCTGTATCCCTTGAAATTATGATTTCGTCGCTCAACCCCAGCTATACCGCTAAAGTTGAAATACGGAAAACATAGATTATTTCGTCGATCCGCTCGAACCACACCGATAAAGCGGTGGTTCGTGACAATACCGACCATTATCCTTCGTGATTCCAAATAGGCATGCTTATACTTAATTTCGCATGTGGCGGCATATTCCCGCACCACTCTTCGTTGGTCATGCCTCTTAGGCTGTGGACTCTGGTGTATGGCGGTAGGGGAAAGAAAACTAGCCCTCCTGTTGCTTCGTTGAGCGAGTTCTTTTCTTGCCTCACCGAGATTACAGCGTTTCTCCCGCATAACAAAATCAAGGATTGATCCACCGCTATCCTGTCGAAAATCAAAACAAAGCCAACGGCCATCCGAGGTTCGACTCACACCAATTTTACCGTTATCCCCGAAGCGTCTAAGTATGACGCAAGCTTGGGTGGATTTGTGCCGATCAAATTCTGTGTAGCCATAAATTGCCGCATAGGCAATTAGATCAATCTCCGTTTTAATACGTTCAAGTTCACGCATTTGGATTCCCTTAATTGATTAAAAAACATGTGAGATTACAGTCGAGATGGATCGAACATTTCACCGTTTTTCATCAAGGTCCAAGCGATAACCAGCATTTTGGCGGATAGCTTCACCCGCATCTTTTTTTTGATACCTTTTTCTTTCTCCCGT
>JAOTSI010000263.1 GCA_029865005.1 Desulfobulbaceae bacterium | reverse complement strand
GAAGAAGTACAAGAAACCCTACTCGCCTTAGATGCAGTTCTCCCAATGCACCACCTAGATCCTGCAAGCTTTTTTTTAGGATCCGGCAGTCCTGTCCATTGCCACCCCAAGGACTATGGCATTCATGCCATAGAACACCATCCAAACTATAAGAAATTATTTCCTAAAAATATTCTCACTACACTAGAGCCACTTATCTTTTCCTACCGAGGTGACCGTACCCGCCAAAGAAAACTCTGGCAGCCAGTACGAAAAAAAATCGAGAATTGGAAAAAATTCCACTTAAACCGAAAAAACTCTTCACTCCCTGCACTCTCCTATCGACTCGGTGACAAGTTCCTTATTATTCGCCAAGAGCTACCATCCTCACCAACTCTTCATCATCGCCTAGCCGGTACCTCACGTGAGATCTATCTCGCTTGCCTACGCATTGTTACCAAAAAAGAGTTGCTCGACGCTTTCAAGTCGATTAATACAAATATAATCTCGGCATTCCTGGATGACCTGGTGCAAAAAAATCTTCTTTTCCAAGAGGGGGATCGCTATCTTGCATTAGCCGTTCACGAGATACCCAGATAAATAAGTTTGTTAAAATAGTCTTTTGACACAACCTCAATGTGAGAACAGGAATAACCTTTGGAATAGTTAGCACAAACCATTGATTATTTATCAGCACACCTTGATCTTGGACTAAAATATATTTAAATAACAAACTAATAAATTTCGATTTCACTGGGCTTTACACGCCCATCTCTTCCCTTCCATCACCTTAGCAACTAACCATATAATTATTATGAGCCAAGAATCTTTTTCCAACCTATTTGAAGAAAAAACCGTTAGCATCTCCAAAATCAAACCCGGCGACAAAATTAAAGCCGCTATTGCCGAAATCAGCGGTGAAAATATATTTCTCGATATCGGGCAAAAAAGTGAGGGTGTACTAGCAGCCTCAGAGCTACGCGATGAAAACAACGAAATTTCACTCAAAACCGGCGATTCAGTTGAAGTCTACTTCCTCTCAACACGTCGTGGCGAGATGATCTTCACAACTCGCTTGGGCTCTGGACAAACATCCAATACAGAGCTTGAAGAAGCCTTTCATTCACAAATTCCGGTAAGCGGTACGGTGGAGAAAGAAATAAAAGGTGGATATCAGGTTAGTTTGGCCGGAACCCGAACCTTCTGTCCTTACTCTCAAATGGATATCCGACGGGTAGAAGACCCTGAGAGTCGCATCGGACAAACCGTCACTTTTCTCATTACTGAATTTAGTCAGGGCGGAAGAAATATTATTGTCTCAGCAAGAAAAATTTTGGAAAGAGAGCGAGCCGAACAACGTAAAGAATTAGAAAAAACTCTCCACGAAGACATGCGAATCGCTGGAACAGTGACCTCCTTGCGAGACTTCGGAGCTTTTGTTGACATAGGAGGAGTTGACGGCCTAATTCCCATCTCCGAACTTGCCTGGGGCAGAATTGAGAAAGTAGAAGAGATCCTACATGTCGGCCAACAAGTAGAAGTAATAATAAAAAAACTTGATTGGAACAGCAACCGAATATCCCTGAGCCTTAAAGCGACCCTTAGCGATCCATGGGACTCCGCCCTTGAAACATACCAACTAGGGAGCATCCACTCCGGTATCGTATCCAACCTAATGGACTTCGGAGCATTTGTCACTCTAGCTCCCGGCATAGATGGGCTACTTCATATCTCTAAACTCGGTGCAGGTCGTAAAATTCGTCATCCTCGCGAAGTACTGGAACAAGGTCAGGAAATTACCGTAAGAGTAGAAAAAATCGATCTAGAAAACAAGCGAATATCTCTTGAACCGGAAGATTATAAAGGTCAAAAGACAAAAACGGAAAATGAGAAGCAAGAGGTTGACACGGAAAAATGGAGTCCAACTCCTTCTACATCCATGGGCACCTTTGCCGACCTACTGGCCAAGGGACAGAAAAATAAAAAACGCTAATAAAACAATAACAGTAGATGGTCACAGGCACCTCATCTTCATACGGTTGCCACAGTGCCCACATAGAAAGGCTATAGCGAGCAGCAGCAACTGCATAAACCTGATCACGTGACCACTTACAAACTCGCACTCAATCAAATCAGGTAACCGTTCACCGGGTTGCAAAAAAAGAGTGGTATAACATCGGACTATTAAGTCCGATTACCAGTGCTGCGCCGTGTGCAAACAGGCCGGTGAGCTATAGTTAATCCTATGGGAATCCGGACTTATCGCGCGCAGGCGTAGTACTGGTAAACGTTTACCAAATCAGCTAGTTATGAATCATGCGAGTGAACACATACCAATAACAAACTAATAGCAGCTCAACCTTCGAGCTGTCGCCGTCGGATTTCAAACATTACGACTGCGGCAGCAGCCGAGGCGTTGAGAGAATTAAAATCCCCATACATAGGAATTGTAACGAGGTGATCACATTGCTTTTGCACCAATGGTCGAATACCGCTACCCTCCCCACCTATGACTAAGCACAAGGGAACCGAATAATCGACTTGATAAATGGAGGCAGCCTTTTTCCCAGCCACCGTCCCAAAGGCCCAGTAACCCCTTTTCTTTAAGACCTTTATGGTTTCAGCAAGATTAACAACCCTTGTAATCCGCAAATGGGCTAAGGCTCCAGCCGAAACCTTTGCCACCGTACCAGAAAAAGGCGCGCTTCTCTCCCTAGTGACAATCACATGAGCAAATCCAGCTGCCAATGCGGAACGAAGTATTGCACCCATATTATGGGGATCTTGTAAACAATCGAGTAATAAAATTTTCGGCATACCCTCACTCGTTGCTTCCACATGCTCAAGCAGCTCTTCTAAATCATAAAGAGTAACCTCCCCTCTCCTAGCTGCCACCCCTTGGTGCCTACATCCAGAAGGAAGGCCGATGCGCTCCAACTCAACAAAACGCAAACGGATCCCACTTCCTCTAGCAAGATCAATGATTTCTTGAATTTTTGGATTTGCCTTTCCCTTTTGAATAAAAATCTCTACTAATTCCCTAGGATTTTCCAGACAAAATTCCTTAACGGGATTTATTCCCCATAACAAATCATCACTGTTCTCAGTTTTTTTAACGAAACAGCCTTTGGATACAGTCTCTTTTTTTCGCATATTTTGTAAACGCTCAACAAACAACTCAAAAAACAATTTATAATTTCTAACAGTTAAACAGACATAATAATTCAACTATAACACACGGATACAACAACAGTTAAATTACTTTGATATTTCGTTTATGAGATGTTCAGCTCAACAGAATTTCCGTCAATATTTCTACGTTTTCTACTCCTCTCACTAATAAGTATAGAGCGTACCATTTCCACGGCCTCAGACAGGGAATCATTGATCACCAAATAATCATATTCAGCTGCTGCTGTTAACTCCCTACGGGCATTGGCAAGACGCAAAGCAACCACCTCCTCACTTTCGGTACCCCTACCACGCAATCTTCGCTCAAGCTCAGTAAGTGATGGAGGAGCAATAAAAATAGAGACAGCCTCAATAGCGTCTTTCACTTGACGAGCACCCTGAATATCTATATCTAAAATAACATCTGCCCCCTCTTTAAGACGCATCTCAACATCAGACCTACTGGTGCCATAAAAATTATCATGTACCCTAGCCCACTCAATAAACCCAGAAGGTGTTTGTTCACGAACAGCAATAAACTCTTCCTCTGTAACGAAATAATAATCACGCCCATTAACCTCTCCAGGTCTAGGGGATCGGGTAGTATGAGAGATCGAAAATACAATTCCAGGCAACCCGGCAAGAACCTTTTTAAGAATGGTAGTCTTACCTCCCCCTGACGGGGATGAAATAATAAATGGAATAGCTTTACTCATTGCTAGTATTCTTGTCGGAATCTATAGTTATTTGACGAAGCATATCGCGAATTCCGTTATCATGCTCATCAATCAAGGCAGCCATACGCTGCCCTATGGTTTCAGGCTGCACCGATGAAAGGACCAACTGCCCTGTCTCTAGAATTATTATCGCTCTAGTTCTCCTTCCCTCAGTAACATCAATAATTTTTTTTTCATTTCTGGCCTCCTCCTTCAACTTACGTATAGGAGAAGATCCCGGATTAACCACCGCTATAATTCTACCAATTTGCACGGAGTTACCGAAACCTACATTAACCATCTTTGAGTTTAACATTGTTTAACACACCAACATTTCTTTATATCCAGCAAGTCAAAAAAACAACCAAAGGTAAACTGAACGTAAAGGTTCATCGAGTACACAACATGCTTGCTTATAATTTTTTTTGGTAACCGTTAGCCGGTGCCGCTTGTTCATGAAAACACTTCCGCTAGCTACAGCCACTATTTAGTGTCAGGCAGCAATAGTGCTTAGACGTGACACTGGTGAATGAGTACAACAAAACTACTCAATATTTTGCACTTGCTCTCGTAACTTCTCGATATCATTCTTCATTTCTACGGCAAGATGAGCAACTTCCGAATTATTAATTTTTGAGGCCAGCGTATTGACTTCACGTAAAAACTCTTGCAAAAGAAAATCTAATTTCCTTCCGGCTGGTTTGTCAGAATCCAAAAAAGCTTCAAATTGAATAATATGACTTTTCAACCGAACTACTTCTTCGTTTACATCACACTTGTCGACCATTATCGCAATTTCCTGCGAAAGTCTTAAGGGATCAAGTTCTACCCCGTCAAGCAGTTTCGTAATCCTGCTTTGAAGATCCTCTTCCCGTGTCTTCTGCAGCTGAGGAATTTTTTCGGTTATTTTATCCAGATGAGAAGTAAAGTCTTCAAGACGACCAAGCAAATCATCCTTTAAAATATTTCCCTCCTGCTCCCGCATGGTGTTACAATCATCAAGGGCTCCAGTCAACGCCATGCTGAGGATTTCCCATTCACTCTCAAGATCTGGAGTCGTTTCCTGCTGACCAATAATATCACGCATAGTAAGCATATCACTGAGCTTAATAGTATCACCCAACTCAAGGCCCTTATTAATTTGCGAGAGACAGTTATATTGCTGCTCAGCAAGGTCCATATTTACCCATAACAAAGAAGAACAAGCTCCATCCCCCTGTTGCTGAATTGAAACCTCCACCCGACCACGGTCATGATAAGCACTGACCAATCGACGAATTCGCTCTTCCAGGCCATTATATCCTTTAGGCAAGATAATACGTAAATCAAGATACCGATGATTAACAGAACGAATTTCTGTTATCCAGGTCCGGTCTTTGACGACAACCTCATCACGCCCGAATCCAGTCATACTACGTGGTCGCATAGAAATAGAACCTCTTAAAAATTATTTCAAACAATCGGACAATTCCGCCATATTGACAGAGGCAGTACCAATTTTACCAACAACAATACCTGCAGCATGATTAGCAAGCATCGCTGCATGTTCCACTGAACACCCAACAGCAAGCCCAAGAGCCAAAGTAGCCACTACCGTATCTCCGGCACCGGTAACGTCATACACCTCCTTGGCCATAGCAGGTATAGTGGTCAGAGTGTTATCATCGCGCAGCAAAGTCATCCCCGCCTCTCCTCGGGTAATCAATACATTTTCACAGCCGATTTCATCACGAATAAACCTGGCAGCAGCATGGATTGAAGGTTCTTCTTGCAGCTCCATCCCACTAATATTCTTTGCCTCCAAATGATTAGGGGTAATAACTGTGGCACCAACGTAGTGATGGAGGTTAGAGGGTTTAGGGTCAACCACCAATGGAATCTTGCGCCCGCTTTTTTCAAACAGGTTTTTTCTACATTGATGAAGATGAGTCATAAACTGCTCATTAACCACCCCTTTTGCATAGTCTGAAACAATAATTGCATCAAATCCAGAGAGATGTTCATCTAGAAATTCAATCATTCCCCCTAAAGGCCCCTTGGATGGTATGCCAACCTGTTCACGATCAAAACGTACTACCTGTTGACCTTGAGCAACAATTCTGGTTTTAACAGTGGTTGGTCGTCTACCGTGTACTATACCATTACTGTTGATCGACAGTTCCTCGACCATATCAACAAGTCGAGTTCCTAATTCATCTCGGCCTATTATACCGCACAACTCACCCCGCCCACCGAGGGAAAATATATTTTTAAGAACATTAGCCGCGCCACCAAGTAACATTTCCTCTCGACTAACATTAACTACTGGGACAGGGGCTTCAGGTGAAATACGGGAAACTTTTCCCCAAATAAAATGATCGACGATAATATCTCCGATCACTAAAACCTTGGCATCTTTAAAGCGTTGTATCGCTTCTTCTAATTGTATTTTATTCATAGAGTATCGAGTTCAACTATCCGCTCCGCCATTCTTTCGGCAGTAAAAACTAATGATTCCAGGTCGAGGCACTGTAACACCCGGTGATCAAAGAGAACCTTAACTTTAGCCTCAAATCCCTCTTCCTCAGCCTCATCCCAAAACAACAGATATATG
>JAOTSI010000147.1 GCA_029865005.1 Desulfobulbaceae bacterium | reverse complement strand
GACTTGCCAGCTGACCCTTTGGAATATCGAGGATCACGTTATCTTTCCTGCCCTGTTCTTCGGCAAGATAAAGCAAATGGGAAGCTAAACGGCCAGGTACTTCTTTAAGAGACAGACTCTCAACCTGATGAGCAAATCGGCGTAACCTTAAGGAAAGCATCCCCAACATATTTAAGGCCAAAGCGGAATTTTTTGTTACTAAATCAATAAACTCCTTACGCGGAAAATAATATACGCTAGACTTCACCAAACTAACCGCATTAGCTGGATAGGGATTACCATTGAAAACCGTCACCTCTCCAAACGGTTCTCCACTCCCATATATATGAAGGATCTGCTCCTTACCCATAAAAGACATCTTATAAATTTTCACCCGACCCTCAGCCACCATATAAAAGCCATCAGCCATATCTCCCTCAAAAAAAATATCTTCGTTCCTACCGAACCGTTTTTCGATAGCTATGGCCGAGACTGCTTCCAATTGCTCTTCGGGTAAACCGTTGAACAGCAAACTTGATGCGATAATTTCAGTTTTTTTATCCATTGTTTCTCAAAAATTAGCTTTTTTGACATAGGTCAAGGGAAAGATATACAACCAGTATATGATGGAACCATAAAAGGAATTCATCGTATGCGCGATTAAATAATTTAACGGGAGAAACATTATGTTTTGTAACCAATGTGAGCAAACCGCCAAGGGCGCCAGTTGTGACAAAATCGGGGTTTGCGGAAAAACCGAAGAGACCTCTGATATCCAGGACCTGCTTCTCCATGCAGTTCAAGGTTTAGCACTTTTTGCCAACGAAGGTCGTCAAAAAGGCATCGTCGACCATGGGGCCGACCATTTTACCATGCAGGCCATCTTCTCGACCCTGACCAATGTTGATTTTGATCCCGAACGTTTCGTAGTCTTAATCAACCAAGCTGTTGAACATCGTGAAGCCATGAAGGCAAAAGTCGCTGCCGCCGGAGGAAATACCGACTTCCCTAACGCTTGTGCCACGTTTCAACCTGGTGCAGACGCAGCTGCCATGGCCACCCAGGGTGCAGCTCTTAACTTTATCCCCTCACTTGATAAAGATGAGACCATCCGCTCACTCAAACAAACGTTGCTCTATGGTCTTAAAGGTATCGCAGCATATGCAGATCACGCTTGGATTTTAGACCGCAGAGATGACGTAATCGCAGGTTTTCTGTATCAAGCACTCTGCGCCTTACTTGCCGAAGGCTTGACAGTAGCAGACTGTGTACCAGTAGCACTTAAAGCTGGTGAAATCAATCTACGGGCCATGGAAATCCTTGACGATGGGAATACCACTACCTATGGACATCCAGAACCGACTTCGGTCCCCCTTGGTCACCGTAAAAACAAAGCTATCTTAATCACTGGTCATGATTTACGTGATTTAGAGCAATTACTTAAACAAACGGAAGGCAAAGGGATCGATGTATACACCCATGGTGAAATGCTACCCTGCCACGCCTATCCAGAATTAAAAAAACATGGTCACCTTTACGGTCATTTTGGAACAGCCTGGCAAAATCAGCACAAAGAGTTTCCAAATTTTCCTGGACCAGTGCTCTTCACCACCAACTGTATCCAAAAGCCTCAAGACAATTATAAAGATCGGGTTTACACCACTGGTCTGGTTGGCTGGCCCGGATGCACCAATCTGGCTGATAAAAATTTCGCCCAGGTAATTGATAAAGCTCTGGCCATGGAAGGCTTTACTGATGAGGTTGATAATGGCTCGGTAATGTCAGGATTTGCAAGAAATACTGTTCTTGGTGTTGCAGATAAGGTTATTGATGCGGTAAAAAGTAAAGCGATTCGCCACTTTTTTCTGGTGGGTGGCTGTGACGGTGCCAAGCCTGGTCGTAATTACTACACCGAATTTGTTGAAAAAGTACCCGAAGATTGTATGGTACTTACTCTGGCTTGCGGCAAGTTCCGCTTCTTCGATCAAAACCTTGGTGACATTGGTGGTATACCACGTCTCCTTGACATCGGACAGTGCAACGATGCATATAGCGCCGTACAAATTGCGGTGGCTTTAGCCGGTGCTTTTGAATGCGGAGTTAATGACCTGCCCCTATCCATGATTCTTTCATGGTATGAGCAAAAAGCAGTGGCGATTTTATTGAGCCTGCTCCATTTAGGTATTAAAGACATCCGACTCGGACCATCCTTGCCTGCCTTTATAACTCCGGCAGTATTGGACGTGTTGGTAGAGAATTTTGATATTAAACCGGTTGCCTCGACTCCTGAGGAAGACCTGAAGGCTATCCTCGGGTAAGGCAACTATCTTTTGACGTGCTGCCGGAATAATTGCCGGCAGCACCATAGCTAAACCTAAGGATGAATAAATGACTGACCCGAAAATTCACAAAACTTATACCTCCATTCCAGGATTCAAATTCGGTATGATCTCCCCTGATAAATTAGAAGAGCTAGCGGCCATTGCACGGAAATACGAAGTGCCCATGCTCAAAGTCACCGGAGCTCAGCGAATCTCGTTTCTCGGAATTGAACCGGAGCGTCTCAAGGAACTCAAGGCCGAATTTAACCTCCCGGACAAACCACCCCATGCCCGCAACAAGGTACATCATGTACAAGCTTGCCCCGGCGAAAAATGGTGCAAATTCGGGCAACAGGAAACCATGGCCATGGCCGAAGCAATTGATGCGCTGGTTCTCAAAGGCCCTCTGCCCTACAAGGTCAAAGTTGGTATTTCCGGCTGTCGGATGTGTTGTTGTGAATCTTGGGTCCGAGATGTGGGCTTGGTCGGCGGAAAAAACGGCTGGCGCTTTATTTTCGGCGGTAACGCCGCCGGTAAACCCAGAATAGGCGATATCGTGGCAGAGAACCTCTCCACCGACGAAGCCGCCCAACTTGTGGAAAAATGCCTTAATTTCTTCATTGATACTGCCAAGTTTAAAACACGTAGTGCGCGGTTTATGGAGAGATTTGGAATTGAGGAATTAAAAAAAGGAATATTGGATTAAATCCATTTCCTAATTGAGGTCGGTTATGCAATGTCCTGGGCAAGATAGTCGCTACTGGAGCGGAGATGACGTTTTTGAGAGCAAATGCCCTCACTGCGGTAAGGTTTTAGAATTTTTTAAAGATGACAGTAAACGCCGGTGTAGCCAGTGCTCTAAAATGGTGATGAATCCGAAAATGGATTTTGGCTGCGCTCAATACTGCCCCCATGCCGAACAATGCATGGGCTCGCTCACTCCGGATTTGGCTGCCGCCCGTAATGATCTATTTAAGGATAAGATCGGGAAAGCCATGCGCAATTATTTCGGTTCTGACACCAGACGAATTAATCACGCCGAGCAAGTAGCCTTATATGCAGAACTAATCGGAAACGAGGAGAAAGGCGACATGGCTGTCATTATGGCAGCAGCCTATCTTCATGACATCGGGATTAAAGAGGCAGAACATAAATTTAATTCTTCATCGGCAAAGGTCCAACATCAAGAAGGACCGCCGGTGGCCCGACAACTGCTTACCAACCTCAAGGCGGAAGAAACGTTAATTGAAGAAGCATGTGACATTATAGGTCATCATCATTGGCCAAGAGAGAATGAAACCGTCAACTTCAAGGTAATTTACGATGCGGATCTAATCGTTAACCTCAGCGAGACCTACCGGGAAAATCCCCCTACCCGAGAAAAGGTGGAAAAAGTGCTTACCGGTTCCTTTCTGACCCAATCTGGACGCCGCGAAGGGGAGAAAGTATTACTTGCCTTCGTTAAAACATTATCCAGCACACAATTATAAATATATAGGTGATAATATGAAATCCGTTCGAAAAATAATCCAAATAGATGAAGAATTGTGCACCGGATGCGGGGAATGCGTACCTGATTGTGCCGAGGGATCCTTGATAATAGTTGACGGCAAAGCTCGTATGGTTGAAGACAAATTATGCGACGGCCTTGGTGCTTGTTTAGGTGCATGCCCCGTGGGTGCCTTACAAATAATTGAGCGAGAAGCTGAAGATTTTGACCAAGAAGCTGTCGATGAACACTTGGCCAACAAGGACAAAGAGGATACTGATTGCGGATGCGGTTGCGCCTCGGCCCAGTTTCAAATCCACGAGCTCACCCCTCCGGCTCCCAAAAGCGGCACCACAGAAACACAAACCAGTGCTCTGGGCCATTGGCCGGTGCAAATTCGGCTTGTTTCTCCCAAAGCTCCGTTTTTGGAAAACAGCGATATTTTAATCGCCGCCGATTGCAGCGCTGGTGCTTATGCCAATTTTCACCGTGATTTTTTAACTGGCCGGGTTCTGATGATGGGTTGTCCGAAATTCGATGACGCTCAACTGTATGTTGATCGGTTCCGAGATATTTTAACCGAGAGAAAAATCAACTCGCTGACCATTTTAATAATGGAAGTCCCTTGCTGCGGTTCCATGCTCCAGATTGTCAAGGAAGCCGTGAAGCAAGCTAATTCCCAAGTACCGGTTCGCCAAGTTGTTGTCTCCACCCAAGGTGAAATAATCAACGATCAAACTTGGTAATTTTTTTCTTTCTCCTTCTCGCTCTTTTTCATGTCACCTACGTCAAATAGTTTTGACGTAGGTGATTTTCCTAAATCTCAATACATTTTCTCTTACCAGGGTTACACTTACGCAGCACCTTCTGCCATCGTTTGGTCTTCGCCCGCAATTTCCGTTATAAAGAAACCAGCCTCCATGATACATGCAATTAGCCTTCTAGACTGATCTTTACTCAGAACTTCTACGAGAAATCTATTCCCCTTTTGGTAAACACTATTGAACATAGTTAACTAACTGCTTAACAAAAATATCCACAATCCAGCCGCACTGAGGACAGGCCATTTCAAAAATCGAGTCATGGCCCCATTCCTCTAGATTATTTCCTCAAACATCTCCTCATTGCCTTACTCTGTTTAAAATAGTTTTCCAGTCATATTGTGCTTTACGATAAGCTGCCGGAACATCTCTATGATCCCTCTGGTTATGGTATAAATGTATTCGATATTGAGATTATCTGGTGCGGTTCTGTCGAAAAAAATACTCATTTTTGACGGAAAATCATCTTCCGCCATCCAGTAATGTATTACCAAGGGGAGCTTAGGCAGGGGGTAGATTACCAGTGAATAGTCTGCATCCGTTTTAGCCACCTCTTGGGCGGCAAACATATTGAGGAGTTCAAAAAATAAATCCGTATGGGCATCTGCCAACTGCCTCAGGTCTTCCTCACAGCGATGAGCAAAAAATCGACTCCAAGAAGCCGCACCTTTAAGCTCATTGAACGGACACCATTCCCCGCTGATTTCTTTTCCCTGTCCATGAATAATGTAGTTCAACAATGGAATATGCACCCATTGATTATAATGACACTCCGAGGTCATCTCACCCGAGTTGTCGATGAAAAAATCCTTACCGAGGCAGTTAATGGCCAACTTGTTATGGTTGACAATCCCACCCAACTTTTCAGCTACTGAAGAAAAATTTACTTCCGCAACCTTTTGAATCATCTTATTTAACGATATCTGCTGCTCGTCCTCAATGGTCTTTCGTGGATTTTCAGGAACACCTAATGATTCTATCACCTGGGCATCAAGTTCAGGACAATCCTTAAGCTGTTTGCCGCCTTGGACCACAGCTACCGAAAAAGCCATGCAAGAGGGAAGCATGCATTTTTGACAATTTGATTTATTGAGGAGTTTATAGATCTCCAGGGGACTATTGATTGCACTCATGTCATGATCTCCTAATTAATTAGTTTATGATGACAAGAGAGCATACAGGACGAAAAAATAGATCACCCGGTTGGGGGATATGGCACTTTTTTTTGGTCAAACCACGTCGTGACGGGAGGCCCAGACCGCTGCCTGAGCGCGATCATTAACCCCTAGCTTATCATAAATATGAGTAACGTGGGTTTTGACGGTGTGTTGACTGATGGAGAGTAGTTGAGCTATTTCGGGGTTTGAATAACCTTTGGCCAAAAGCCTTAGGACATCGACCTCCCGTTTGGTCAACAAATTCTCAGGTACCTCTGGGACTTTAACATTGGTTGTAGCACTCAACTCAACCGTTGAGGCAAGATTGCCGTCTTTATCAAAAATCGGATAGACAGTCTTTTGGACAATCGGCTCGGCAAAACCCGGGCAATCCATAGGGGTAGCCTTGTCCTTACTTACCGCAGCGGCAAAGGCCAAGCAGCTTTCCTTACCGCATTTTCCGCAATTAGTTTTTGGAAGTAGTTGATATATGTCAATGGGCGAGAGGGGCACAAGAGTTTTATAATCAGGTGTAATGGTCTGCCGTTTATCATAAATTGAGTTGAGATCATCCTGCAAATGCTCCCAGAAAAGGCGAACCCCGTTTTCATCATAAAACCCAGCAGCTATTACTTCAAAAGGATACAGCGTACAAAGAACATCATTAAGAACAAACTGTATGCGCTCTGGAGTATCGAAATATTTCGCTTCATCATGATGAGCATTAATAAAAGGAAACAGAGAACGCAGATCTTGATCAATCTCAAACTTGGCCGCCATTCTCGGGCCGATAATATTCATGATCCCACACCGAGTTACGGTCATTTTCTTGTAACCGGTTAAAAAACTCATTCTCTTCACCTTTTATAAAATAGGAAAAAATCCAAAATAAGCAGGAGTTGCAAAAAAACACACCCAGCTGAAATATTGAATATTCTCCGATCAAATCGGCACTAGATCAATTGAGTTACACCATGCCCAAGGACAACAAATCAAGCAGGTTCAAGTCTGCCAACCATTTAAAACAACGAGGAACTTCACATTACTTGCTAAGCCGGGCGTCTATATCCTCTGTTACATACAAGGCGGGGGCGGGTTAGCGCCGCAGAATAATAAATTATCCCATCTCGCTTTTCTTTTAACACACGACTAAGAAACTTTACGAATAAGCCTAACATTACAGGGCGTTGTCAACAAAACCCACTTTTTTAGTGAACTTCGTTTTAGCTTTATAGCATTATTTTAATTTGAGGTGAGGACCAATATATCCGACATAAATACGCTTTGACTGGTGCTCAACAAAGAAATGAATCCTATAGCCATTGCTGAGCTTAATATGGTTTTCGAAAATCTCTTTCCGGCCTTCCGGCAACCAAAATTCACGTAAACTGATTAACTTTCGATTTCCACGGACGCTCTTTGATTCACCGCTTACCTTGTGATTGAGCCCAACCTTCCGTAATAATTCATGCTGATAATTCGCATAAACTCCATCTAACCATTTTTCGCAAAACATGTTCAGTCTTGTTAAGGATTCCTTGACCTGGTCCAAAATAGTTTTGCCGGTTGACCAATCCCTTAACTGCTGAGGTGCATCACCACAAAGGGTTAGATGGGAAAAAAAATTTCTACAATTCTCATAAAACTCTCTACCCGAGTGAAGTAACTCGTTGCGCTGTTTACTTAATTTAGTGTATTGGCATTCAAAATTATCCAAGGAATAAAAATTTAATATATCCAGCTTCCTGCCCTGGAGTTTACCCGTTTCATCGAGTTGTTCGACCTTAACCCCTAAAGGTGACCCGATCCATGGAGACCTGGTAGGCATACTGGCAAGGGGTGCTTCGTGCCAGGCCGCTGCATACAAGGCGGCAAATGAGTTGTCATCTTTAAAGGTTACTTCAAATAGATCAGCTCCCTGCTCGTCATCCTCCCTACTGAAAAATGGCTGCCTTGTGGCAATACCGCGAAACGCTCTCACCATGTCCCGATGTAGACCATTTTTATATTTATTATACCAATCCCTCCAGAAATAATGGTCCGCCAGTTGCAGGCCAAACCAGTGACAGTCGATGCTTTCATCAACAAGAATGGTTGAGAGTCCGTTCCGGTTTAATTTGAGACAGATTTTTAAGAAATCCGGAATGCTCTCATCAGCATCTCGGGCAGTGTCAAATGGCAGGGAATGATGATTAAAGACCAGCCAGGTCATAAAAGTTTCTCCAGCAGCCTGTCGCTTTCATCAAAAAAGCCTTGCGGCCATCGGCTGAGTCTTCCCTGTTCGTCTATCTCAGGTGACACTACCATTGCCTCGTGTACTAAATGGCCTCTCTCCAGATAAAAAATCTTCACTTGTCGAGGAGAGACCACCCCTTCCTTGACGGCTACCCGAACGCCATTTAGAAAATGGTCGGAGTGAGACTCTATAATAAGCTGTACGCCACTGGCTGCAGCAATGGAACAGAGCTTCCCCAAGACGGATTGACCACCAGGATGCAGATGTGCTTCCGGATTCTCGATAATAAGCATTTCACCCGGTTTTGCCCGGAGAACGGCCACTAGGACGGGGAGCACAAAGGTAAGGCCGAATCCCACATTCTGTGGCTTAAATTCAGCCGTCATCTCTTTCCCTTGCTCAAACGAATAACTCAGTGCCACACTGTTCATCGCTGCATGGAGTTGGGTGTGTATTCTAATACCTGGGGAAATCTCCGACATCCATTTATCTAGATTATCAAGCAGTAATGGGGATAGAGCGTCGGGATGTTGCAACGCTTTGATATTAAGACGTGTGATCCCATTCTCAGCAATATAATGAGCAGTATATTCCCCGTGATTACCAATGGAGTTTAGATCGTTAATATAATAATCGGATGCCTCGTAAGCTGCCTTTGGGCTAATACGGTCAGCTGACAAATACTGGAAGTCCCTTGAAAAAAGACTTAAATTCTCTTCCGGTAGCCCACCACTATTTCTTATTGGTTGCAAATCTGATTTGCCAGCATAATCAAAAATAAAATGGAATGGATCAGAACGTTCCTTCCAGGCCAAAGTAACTTCAATAGTCTCTTCTTCAGCATTCTCGGATAAAATATCCTGACCGGTACCAACCGAGACATAATCACCTTTCAGCAACAACCCCTTGCTAAAAAGGATATTTTTTTCCTTAGATTGCCTTAGCAAGAGCAACGCTTGAATAAGGGACGACTTACCCATCCCGTTTAAGCCACTCAACAAATTCAGGGCGGCCAATGGAAAACTTGCATCATGCAGAGCTTTGAAGCGCTGAATTCGGATAAACTCAAGCATCGAGAACCTCCCTTATAATTTCTGCGACCTTGTCCCTTCTGGTGCGGAAATGGTCTTTTTTCTGAGTTGAGTAGGTGATAGAGCGAAAATAATCATTGTCTTCGGTCGTTAAATCCAGATTTTTCTGCAGCAAAAGCTCCTTGCGCTCTAAAAGCACTCCCATATCCTCTTCGGTAAGCATGGCGAGACTATTGGTCCACACCTCAAAAAGGGTAGAACTTTTCCTTCTTCGCCGTGTACTTTGGTCCTTGACCCGTTTTTCAAAAGCATCATCGCCAAACAACTGCCAACAGCGTTTCATAGTTCTCTGAAATGAGATTTGGTATCCTTCAAGCTCTTCAGGCGACGAATTTTCCAATTTCTCTATCATCTCATCAAGAAATGTGGTGATGTTTTTTTTGCTTCTTTCATAATCCATAAATTTAAATGCAAGATAGCGCAGCACCAACTCTTGATCCAACATTCTCTTGCTTTGGTTACCGATGGTTTTTTTCAAATACTC
>JAOTSI010000146.1 GCA_029865005.1 Desulfobulbaceae bacterium | reverse complement strand
TAAAGATATAGCTGACGAGATTTCTCAAATTGAAGAAGATGCTGAGGATTATAAATATTATCCTGTCGTTACTGTGGGTGTTTCTTATAGTTTTTAACGGTAAGGGGTTTGGGTAGTAGAAAGTAATGGAGTGACCAATCATCATGTGTCGGTCACCCGTTACCTATATATTTAAAGAGTATGACATTGGTGTTCAGTAAGGTCGCGAATTTTGCTTTAGGCAATTTTCTCTTCTTTGACATAACGGCTAAGCACTCCGTAGAGCATATCCGGTAGATCGTTTTTTTGGCGTGAGCTGCGTTGAATTTGTTTAAGGCATTTAGTAAGAGTTATTCTCTCACCCATGAAAATATGACGTAGAATGAGAGAGATAATTCTGGTGATAGTAGTGAGGTTAGATATACGAGATTGCAGTTCGTGGTCTCTGTCGAAAGCGGTAGAGGCAAATATTTCCACCGGTTTTCCTTCAACTTCGCTGATGGAGAGATACCATTTGTTGCGATCTCGATCGATTACTCGGTAACGTTTTCCGTCTAATAGGTCGGGTAGGTCCTCTTGACCCATGATTCCTACTGGCTGAGCCTTTGGCAGAATGGGATCAAACTGGAGGCGTTGCCATACTTTTTTCACGATTTCCGGATGCTCTTCAACTGTGGTAAGAATTGATTGGCAGGAATCACAAAGGTGCCATGTCGTATCTTTGTTGATAGGGGCATCGGTGTTGCAGAGTTCGCAAACTTTTTCTTTTTGAGATCCAGTGGTCAAGGTAGTTCCTCCTCAATGTGGATAATCAGTTGGCAATTATTTTAGTTGCCTGGTTGATTTTCTTTGCGCACCATGCGTTTTCCCGCTCTTTAGCGGGGGGCGTACTATATTTCGTAAACTACAATTTTTAACCAAAAGAACAAGAGAAAAATGGGAAAAAGACCACGCCGTCGTTTTGATATGCAAACAAGGTTTATCAAGGCTAAACGGAGAAACATGGTATATGCCAGTCCGGGTGTTCATGACTGCGTATTGATTTTGGATGGACTCAAGCCGACATTTAATATCGGGAAAATCTTTCGAGCTGCTGATGCCTTCGGGGTACGAGAGATTCATCTAGTGGGTATTGAGTTTTTTGACCCTTATCCTTCTAAGGGGTCGGTCCGCTGGGTTCCCTTTGTGCAGCACGATGATTTCGATTCGTGCTATCAAATTCTTGCCGAGAAAGGTTACTCTTTTTATGCTATGGAGCCTGGTGAAAATAGTAGGTTGGTCGGTAAGAATTTGGCGGTTAACTCAGCATTTATTCTTGGTCATGAAGAATTTGGGTTTAGTTTTAATCGAGCTGATTATTCTCAGATAGATTCAGTATCTATTCCCCAGTGGGGTAATGTACAGAGCCTAAATGTCAGTGTGGCGGCATCCATTGTTTTGTACGAGTATATACGGCAACACGGGCAAGAAAAGGCTTCAGTTCAGGCTGCGCAGGAGGTGGCTGCTTGATTGATATGCCATTGAAAGATACTCTTTGTAATTCTGGATTGTTGCTCGTCTTTACCGGTAATGGTAAAGGAAAGACAACGTCATCTCTCGGCCTGGCTATGCGGTTTCTGGGCCATGGTGAAAAGGTTGCTATGGTCCAGTTTATTAAGGGCAAATGGAAGACCGGAGAGAAGGAAGCCGCTAAATTATTCGGCGACCTCTTTGAGTTTCATGTCATGGGACGGGGTTTTACTTGGAAGTCAGATGATAAGGAAAAAGACATCGCTTTTGCTCGCGAAGGTTGGCAGTTAGCCAAGGATATTATAGCACGGGGTGATCATAGTTTGGTTATTCTCGATGAGTTGACCTACTTGATGAAGTACGGGATGGTTGAGGAACAGGAAGTTGTGGATGTTTTGCGTGGTCGCCCTCTACATGTGCATGTGGCGGTAACTGGTCGTGATGCCGGGAAATTATTGTGTGATGCCGCTGATATGGTAACTGAAATGCGAGAGATTAAACATCATTACCATAACGGGGTTAAGGCGGGGAAGGGAATAGAATTTTAATTATATTTTCCGCCTGGAACCTTTTTTCCCCTTGCAACTTCTCTCTTACCTGGTAATTTGATCTATTTATTTTAGTATCGGCCAGGTTTTGACCAGACGATACTTTACTTTTAATGTGAGATAGTTATATTCGGCATGTTTTTTATGTCGTTTTCAAGATAAAGCAATAACGATTCCCTCCGGGGGGCACCATGGATTATCGGGATACACTGAACCTGCCGTCAACAAAGTTTAAAATGAAGGCTAATCTAACGCAAAAGGAACCTATGTTCCTCAAGCGTTGGGAAAAACAAGAATTATACAAGAAATTGCAGGAAAGTATGGCTGATAAGCCATCTTATATCTTGCACGACGGTCCTCCTTACGCTAATGGCCATATTCATTTGGGAACGGCTTTTAACAAGGTTCTTAAGGATATTATTTTAAAATCTCGCCGTTTCGCTGGTTTCAGGAGTCCTTATATTCCTGGCTGGGATTGTCACGGTTTGCCAATTGAGCATAACGTTGATAAAGAGTTGGGTGAGAAGAAAGAGAAAATCAGCAAACTCGGTAAGCGTGGCGCTTGCCGGAAGTATGCTGAGAAATGGATTAAGACCCAAAAAGCTGAATTTAAGCGTTTGGGAGTACTTGGAGATTGGGATCAACCCTATCTAACCATGAATTATGGTTATGAGGCTGCTATCGCGAGGGAGTTTAATCGTTTCCTACTCTCTGATTCGGTCGTACGCTCCAAAAAACCTGTTTATTGGTGTTCCACGTGTCAAACCGCCTTGGCTGAGGCTGAGGTTGAATATCATGATCACACTTCCGCTTCTATTTATGTGAAATTTCCAGTTAAGGAAGATCTTGGTGATGTGGTAGCTGAACTGAGTGGGCGCAAGGTGTGTGCAATAATATGGACTACAACTCCCTGGACTTTACCTGCTAATCAAGCTGTGGCTTTTCATCCCCAGTTTGTTTATGCCGCAGTCGAAGTAGGGGATGAGGTCTGGATTCTTGCTGAAGAGCTGGTGGAAAAATGTTTTCAGGAGTTCGGTATCTCTGATTATAAGGTACTGACCACATTTAAAGCAACTGGCCTGGAAAATAAAAAGTGTTCCCACCCTTTCTTGGAGCGGGATTCTCTTATGGTACTGGCCAACTATGTAACTGCAGAATCAGGTACTGGTTGTGTTCACACCGCACCTGGACATGGTGCGGACGATTATATCACCGGCTTACGTTATGGTTTAGAACCCCTGTCTCCTGTGGATGGTAAAGGTATGTTTACGGCTGATGCAGGGAAGTATGAAGGGCGTCAGGTACCGAAAGTTAATAAGGATATTATAGAAGATCTGAGAGCTGATGGCTCATTAGTTCAACATAATGATATTTCACATAGTTATCCTCATTGTTGGCGCTGCAAGAAGCCAGTGATGTATCGGGCCACTGAGCAATGGTTTGTTTCCATGGCTAAGAATGAGCTGCGGGATAAGGCTTTGAAAGCTATTGAAAACGTGAAATGGACACCGTCCTGGGGTATGCAGCGTATTTTCGGAATGGTGGAAGGGCGGCCCGATTGGTGCTTGTCTCGTCAACGTTCCTGGGGTGTACCAATTACTGTTTTAAGTTGCACTGATTGCGGCGAAGTCCTGAAGAATGAAGAGGTGTGTAAGCGCATCGAAGACTCCTTTGTTAAGGAAGGGGCGGACGCCTGGTTTAAATATGATGCCGCTCATTTTGCCGGAGACTCGGTTTGTTCCAGTTGCGGCTGCAAAGAGTTTGTTCAGGAAGCGGACATTTTAGATGTATGGTTTGACTCCGGGGTGAGTTTTTCAGCAGTGTGTGAAGAGCGTGAAGAACTCGATAGTCCCGCTGATCTTTACCTTGAAGGCAGTGATCAGCACCGCGGTTGGTTCCAATCTTCCTTACTTGCTTCGGTCGGTACCAGAGAGAGGGCACCTTATAAAGGCGTGCTTACTCATGGTTATGTGGTGGACGGCAAAGGTAAGAAGATGTCTAAAAGTGTCGGTAACGTGGTCGCGCCCCAAGAGGTGATCGATAAGTACGGTGCTGAGATTTTGCGTCTTTGGGTCTCCAGTGAAGATTATCGGGATGACGTGAAGGTATCCGATGAAATTTTGAAACATGTCTCTGATGCTTATCGCAAGATGCGTAATACCATAAGGTTTATGCTCAGTAATATTTCTGATTTCAATCATGAAACGGATAGTGTTTCCATGGATGAAATGACAGGCCTTGATCGTTGGGCTTTGGCACGTTTTGCCGAACTTAATGAAAGGGTCGTTAAAGCCTATATGGACCACGAGTTCCATACTGTTTTTCACTCTTTTTACTACTTTTGCGGGACCACAATGTCCAGCATCTATCTCGATGTGCTAAAAGACCGACTCTATGCCTCTGAAACCAATGATGCTGGAAGACGAGCCGCTCAAACTGTTATTCGACGTATCCTTGAGGGGATGCTCCAGCTAATGGCGCCTATCCTAAGTTTTACTACCACGGAAGCTTGGGAATACTTGCACGGATTAAAAGAAGATGCTCCGGTGGAAAGTTCAATTTTCTTTTCTGCTTTTCCTAACACTGATGATATTTCCAGGGTTGCTGAAGAGGATGAACGGTGGGGGCAGTTGCTCCTTCTTCGTAGCGAAATCACCAAGGTGTTGGAAACTGCTCGTCGAAATAAGGAAATTGGTTTATCTCTGGATGCCGAGGTAGTGCTTGGAGTAGATGATAAACTAGCTGATTTCCTCAGTGATAAATGGGATGTTTTGCGAGAGATTTGTATCGTATCCGCCTTACGTTCCGAGGATGGGCTTGACGATAGTAATTCGGTTTCAGCAGAAAATGTTGAAGGTTTGAGGATTGCGGTTCGACAGGCACCGGGTACAAAGTGTGAGCGTTGTTGGATTCTTTCTCCCTCTGTTGGGGAAGACGAGGATCATCCTGCTCTTTGTGCACGTTGCGCCGGAGTGGTTAAAAGAATTACCGCCGCCGTTTAAGGGAGTTTTAAATAGTGCTTTTTTATACGGTTATAGCTGTTGTCGTTATTCTTGATCAGCTTACCAAATGGTGGGTGGTTAATGGCTTTGTTCTATATGAGAGTAAAGTCATTATAGCCGGGTTTTTTAATTTAACTTATATAACTAATACTGGGGCTGCTTTTGGAATCTTGGCCGGAGCTCAGAATTGGTGGCGACAAGCTTTTTTTACGGTAATAGGGATTACCGCTATGGGTGTGATTTTATATTTTTATCATAAGTATGGTAAAAATGATAAACTCTACGGATTAGGACTCGCTTTGGTGGGTGGCGGAGCCATCGGTAATCTTATCGATCGTACTTTGCAGGGCAGTGTCGTAGATTTTTTAGACTTCCATATCGGTACCCATCATTGGCCTGCTTTTAATGTGGCGGATTCAGCAATATTTGTTGGAGTAGGGATTCTACTGGTGATTACCTATCGTATGGAGAAAGCGCAAAATTTAGAAAGCATAATTGAGAAGTAGTAATATATGAAGAAAACAGCATTGATTTTTCCCGGACAGGGTTCACAGTATGTGGGTATGGGGCGGGATTTTCTTGATACTGATGCGGATGCTCGTGAGCTTATGGAGATGGCGAGTGAAACTGCAAAAGTCAATTTGAGAAAGTTGTGTTTGGATGGGCCCATGGAGGACCTCACTAGGGTATTGCATTTGCAACCTGCGATGACGGTGTTTAATCTCATTTGTCTGCAACAGTTGAAAAAAATGGTACCTGATCTTAAACCGACCTATGTTGCAGGACATAGTTTGGGTGAATACAGTGCCATGCATGCAGCAGGTGTGTTATCTGCAGAGAATGCATTTTCCTTGGTTACTCGACGTGGGGAACTGATGGAAAGGGAAGGAACAGCTAACCCTGGTGGAATGAGGGCAGTTCTCGGGTTGACCATTGAGCAAGTTGATGAGGTTATCAACGGGTATAGTGGTGACGGAATTGTGGTGGTTGCCAATCATAACTCTGAAAAGCAGGTGGTTATTTCTGGTAACGATGCTGGGTTAAACGGCGTTGATTCTTTACTCAAGGATCAATCAGCTAAGGTTATTCCTCTGCCAGTGAGCGTTGCTAATCATAGTCCTTTAGTCGCCGGTGCTGTTAGTGATTTCACCACCTTTATGGAATCAGTGGATTTTCAAGCTCCACAGATCCCTATGCTATTTAATGTAACTGCTGCTGAGGAAAATGATTCAGCGGAAATTAAAAAGATAATGGCCGGACAGATAGCCTCACGAGTTCGATGGTTTGAATCAGTTGAGAAAATGATCGGGGCTGGCGTAGAGGTGATTGTTGAGGTGGGACCCAAGAAAGTACTCACAGGGTTGATGAAAAAGATTCTTCCCAAGAAAAGTCCAATTATCTGTCTTCAGGCAGACACCCCTGAGACCATGGAGAAGGTGGCCCAACAATTGACATAACGTGGTTAACCGCGAACCTCTCTGCTTCTTGCTTGACATCGAGTTAGCATTCGATTATTTATTGTAGTTTTTGCAACTGTCAGGCTAAGGAAACTTCTTTATCTCATGGCTACATTTGGAGTCATGAGTTAGTGTATCATATCGTCGTTAAAAAGAAATTATGTTTGAGAACTTAACTGATCGCCTTGAAGGAGTCTTTAAAAAGCTCCGAGGGCACGGTAAACTGACCGAAGAAAATATTAAGGATGCTCTTTCAGAGGTGCGCACTGCACTTTTGGAGGCTGATGTTAATTATAAGGTCGTAAAGGGATTTATCGATACGGTGGCTGAAAAGGCCGTCGGTCGTGAAGTATTGACGAGTCTCTCACCTGGTCAACAGGTGGTTAAGGTTGTCCACGAGGAACTTGTTTCCTTGCTTGGTAGCCAGGCTGAACCACTAGGGTTGAATAAATCCGGTACCTCAATCATTATGCTTGCCGGTTTACAAGGCTCCGGTAAAACGACTACTGCCGCTAAACTTGCCAATATGCTTAAAGGGCAGGGGAAGAAGCCGTTACTCGTCCCTGCCGATGTCTATCGTCCTGCAGCTATTGATCAGTTGCATGTACTTGGCGAGCAAGTCGGAGTGCCGGTTTATGGCTCAAGTAGTGATGACAAACCGGTTGATATCTGCCGTGCTGCTTTAAAGCAAGCCGGTGAGTTGAAATGTGACACGCTGATTCTTGATACTGCTGGTCGACTTCATGTGGACGAAGCGTTGATGGGAGAATTGCAGGATATTAGTAAAGCAGTCTCATTGACTGAAGTGCTTTTCGTCGCTGACTCCATGACCGGTCAGGATGCGGTTACGGTAGCCGATAAGTTTAATCAAGATTTGGAAATCACCGGTGTCGTCCTTACCAAAATGGAAGGTGATGCCCGCGGTGGTGCGGCTTTATCGGTAAAGAAAGTTACCGGAAAGCCCATAAAGTTCGTTGGTGTCGGTGAGTCCATTGATGCCTTGGAAGTCTTTCATCCAGATCGAACGGCTTCGCGAATCTTGGGTATGGGTGATGTGCTCTCACTCATCGAAAAAGCAGAAGCTGTTGTCGATAAGAAAAAAGCACAGAAACTTGCACAAAAGCTCCAGAAGAATCTCTTCACCCTGGAAGATTTCCTTGATCAGATTCAGCAAATCAAAAAGATGGGTAATCTTGAACAACTCATCGATATGATCCCTGGGGTCTCAAAGCTTAAGCAAATTAAGGACGCTCCGAAACCTGATGAGAAGGAACTCGGTAAAACCGAGGCGATCATTCGGTCTATGACCAAGGGTGAGCGTGCAAATCATCGTATTATAAATGCTAGTCGTCGATCACGTATAGCTAAAGGCTCTGGAACCTCAATTAATGAAGTGAACCGGGTTTTGAAAAGTTATGCGATGATGTTGAAAATGATGAAGAAATTGCGTGGAAAACCGGCCATTAAGGGCGGTAAGAGACGGAAGTTGCCCAAAGGGCTCGGCCGTTAACGTAGTGATTGAGAGGATTCTCTTAATAGTAGTAACCTAATAGTTTGTTAAAATAATAGATTTAATTGATACCGGCTCCTATGGATTGGACCCGGTGCCATCCGATCCATAGGAGGATAGAAAAACAATGGCTGTACGAATTCGCTTGACCAGAATGGGAAGAAAAAAACAACCTTTTTACCGTATTATCGCTGCTAATGCTGAGGCAAAAAGAGATGGAAGTTTTCTCGATATTTTAGGAACCTATGATCCTATGCAGGATCCTGCCGTGGTTAGTATTGATAATGAAAAACTCACCGATTGGTTGAGCAGGGGAGCAATCCCGACCGAAACAGTTAGTAACCTCATTAAAAAGCATGGTCAAGCTCAGGCAGAGACTGCGTAATGAAGGAACTGATAAAGTTTATCGCGTTACGATTGGTTGATAATCCCGATCTTGTTGATGTTTCGGAGAGAGAGGAAGAAGATACCGTGACCGTTGAACTTCGGGTTTCCAAGGATGATCTCGGTAAAGTGATTGGAAAGCAGGGGAGAACGGCTCGGGCCATGCGCTCCGTGCTTTCTGCCTCCGCCGCCAAACAAAATAAACGCTCCCGTCTTGAAATAGTTGAATAATGGGCAAAGCATCTGCCGATCACACTGAATTCGTTGTTGTCGGAAAGATTACTAAAGCGCACGGAATTCTCGGAGAGGTAAAAATATATTCCTACTCTGGTGAGCCGGAAAACTTTTTGCACTATAAGACTATTTATTTGGAAGGGATGGGAAGTAAGGGAATGCACCCGCTGACTATTAAACGATGTCGGGTGCAGTCTAACGTCGTTCTTGCCAAACTAAAGGGTATAGATTCCCGAACAGAAGCTGAACGGCTTGTTGGTTCTGAAATCCTGATTGACGGTGCCGATTTGGCTCCCCTAGGCGCAGATGAGTTTTATTGGCATGATCTTGTAGGCAAGGACGTCAGGACTGATGATGAACGAATTATAGGCAAGGTAAGTAACATTTTTAATAATGGAGCTCATGATATCCTCACGGTTTATGATGGACAGAGGGAATATCTCATACCTATGCGTGACGAGTTTGTTGTGTCTATTGATGACGAAATAAGAGTTAGCTTACCTCCCGGTCTGCTTGATATAAACGAGTCTTAGGACAATTATTCGAGTGCCGATGAGATTTGATGTATTGACCATCTTTCCTGAACTTCTTTCTTCTCCCTTGAAGGAAGGAATAATTAGGAGAGCGCAAGAGCGGGACATGGCGCAGATTCATTGCCATGATATCCGACGATTTGCAGTTGATAAACACCATATGGTTGACGATCGTCCATTTGGTGGCGGTGAGGGAATGGTTTTAAAAGCCGAACCGTTGGCCGCTTGTTTGCAAGAGGTACGGGCTGAAGATGAAGATCCTGGTAGAGTCGTTTTACTCTCGCCCAGGGGAAGAACTTTGACTCAACAAAAGGTAAGTCGGCTGGCTGCATTTTCAAGATTAATCTTGGTATGCGGCCGTTACGAAGGAATTGATGAGCGTTTTTGTGCGCAATACGTGGATGAGGAAATTTCCATCGGTGATTATATTCTCACCGGAGGTGAGCTCGGTGCCATGATTATTATTGATTCAGTT
>JAOTSI010000145.1 GCA_029865005.1 Desulfobulbaceae bacterium | reverse complement strand
GCCATCATTCTATCGAGCCAATAACGAAGATATGATTAAAATCAGCAGGCCACCCTAAATATTAGCGGAAAAAATACCCCGGCAAAGGGTTAACGACCTATCCATACCTACAGCTCACGGATTCAGGAGATAGCTAAAAACGGCCAAATTATCAGAATATTTGCAGCTTGGAAACCTTTTGGTTTCAACATAACCCCTTGACCTTCAACAATGTAGACAGCAAGCACTATTAACACCATAGGAATATTCCAATAAAGCCAATATTTCTTCAAAGAAAGTTTCCCATTGAAACTTAGATACACATTTACAATTTCAGATTTCACAGGAGTTGTTTCCTAAGTTGTCATTCTGATTCTAGGAATTTGAATGTTTAATCACGGATTATTTATTTTGTAAACATAACGACGATTTGAAACACACCGTAACCTATTTTTTCACCCAACAAATGTTAGATACTTTATATTTTTGTAGTTTACTCAACTGCCTAATGGTACCGATTTATAATATTATAATTTTAATATTTTTTGTACTAATGACAGTCGCATATATTCTACAAATCTTGTTTCCTTATGCGCACATCTATTGCAACATAGTTCAATGTTTTCATTTTTTATATACAGATAAAAAACGGGAATTCCATGAACCTTTATTTTACTATTAACGATCGGCTCTAACAGACCACTCTCACATTGAGAACAATCCTCAAATTTTACTCCATCAATTATCTGTTCATTCAGATCCTTTGATAAACCAATCCATTCAGGTTTTAATTTTTTTATTATAAGCCAAGCGGATACAACAAACATAAGAGCGTCCCCATTGACCACTGTAAAAGCTCACAAGGAAAATTCCCGATTCTCCCCGCCCCTATATCTTTTCCCTTTTCTTATTAGCACCAAACAACCGCAGGAAATCCTCCGGCATCTCAGTTTCAAAGGTCATTTGCTTACCGGTGAAGGGATGAGTAAAAGAAATTGAACGGGCATGCAGGGCAAGTCGTTTTAAACCAATGTCCCCTTTGCCGTATTTTCTGTCCCCGGCAACAGGATGACCCTTTTCAGAAAAGTGAACGCGAATCTGATGTTTACGCCCGGTGAGAAGATGAATATCCACCATACTAAGCCCCTTGTTTTCTTGCAAAACTCTGTAGGCCGTATGGGACAGTTTTCCCTTGGCTTTATCAGGAGTCGAGTAAACCCTCTGGGCTTTATTCTCAACAAGATAGGTGGAGATCTTTCCCTCTTTTGGATTCAACTTACCGTGGACGATGGCCAGATAGTGTTTTTCGGTATTCTCCCAATTTTCCTGTAAGAATTTCTTGGCCTGTTCGCTTTTAGCAAAAAGCAGTATCCCTGACGTATCCTGATCAAGGCGATGGACCACATAAACTCTATTACGCGACTTCGGATTGCCCTTGCGAACATAATCATTGAGCAGGTAGTGGGCCGTTCTCGACTTTTCCCGAGCAGTGCCGACAGTGAGCAGCCCAGCCCGTTTTACTACCACTATGATATCCTTGTCCTCATGCAGGATCGGTAGTCCTCTTGGCTGATGCTTCTTTTTCGACTTATTGCTTTTGAGCATATTATCCTTTTCAATTCTGCATTTTTTGAAATACTAAGCAAAAATTACACCCAGCCCATCGGCCTTCTTTAATAAGGAAACGCTGGAGAGGACATAGCTCATTATTTGCTTATACGTTTAATTACCAAAAACTTACTCGATCACAAATTCATATATCGGAAGCCAATAACTCTGTTTGTATTTGGTTGATAAATAATTATGACCGGCACCCTCTAGTTCAACAAATTTTTTATCCTTATTTGCTATTTCATAAAGCTTTTTTCCCATTTCAAAAGGAATTACCTGATCTAGGGTACCATGGATAATTAATACAGGACATAATACTTTCTTAATTTTACTAATATTATCAAAAGCGTTACCTGCTAGAAATGATACAGCGCCAAGCCCAGTCACCTTAGCATGATCCCTGCCACTTGTTAATGGCGATACAAGAATGAGCCCTTTTATATTTAAATGTTGTGCAGTATTTATTGCCACCGTACTCCCGATGGACCGACCCATGATAATGACATTATTGAGTGAAAAACCTAGCTGATTAGTGACATATTTTAAAGAAGACATGCCATCAATATATATTCCTTCTTCACTTGGCACTCCCTGGCTCTTCCCATATCCACGGTAGCCGACACCTAAAACATTGACCCCAAAACTACTAAGTTGCAATAAATCCGGTAAACGATGACAAATATTTCCAGCATTACCGTGAAAATAAATAAGCACCTTGTCCGATGAACTATTTGGAATAAAATAACTTTGTATTTTTAGATTATCTTCAGTTTCGATGAAGATTTCTTGCACGTTTAAAGGAAGTTGGTCCGTTAACAGGATATTTTCAACATCCGGATGAAATGCCATCTTGTTAACCACCGACTTACAACCATATAACAATGACATAATTAATAGCGACATCCATATTAAAGTTAATTTTTTCATATTCCCTTTAAACATAATATATTTACTATATTTTATTCATTTCAAAACACTTTCACTGAACAAGCAAGCTATGGTCTGGTGGTTTTAATAAAACTCTTGCATACCGGGCCGGTGAGGGCAACAACCAAACCCGCAAGGCCACCAATAAAATGAACCAGGGGTACTGGTTCATAGAGACCTCCGGTTGAGGCAAACACGGTTGCGCCGGTAATAGTCTCATAGATGATTTTACCCAAAAATCCGGTGGTGAAAATAACTGCCGCCGCTACAGATAACCATTGCTTATTATTTATATTATCCATCAGAATGCGCACGGCTACAAAAAGAAATAGGCCTGAAGCTACTCCTGAGAGACCTCGATATGATGATAGGCTAGGCTCAAGCCACCACAAAGATAAGGGAATAATCAGCGAACTCAGAGCCAAACAGAGCAGATATCCTTTTCTATCATAAAGTTCACTTAGGATACCAAGGCCGCAAAATACTGCCACGTTCCAGATAAGGTGTTCGGTGTTCCAGTGGGTAAGATGACCGGTCAGGATCCGCCACACCTCGCCCCGCCCCACTGCTAGTCTGTCATATTGCAGGGCTTGGAGAGCTGCTGAGGTGTAAAAAAGTATAAAACTGAGGACACCCAGCGAAATAGAATATAGCGGAACAGTATTTACGGTTGATATATCTTTTATTTTCTGCATTTTTTTAACTCTTTATCCTTAACATACTTTCTTTCTTAAACCGTATTGGGTTACAGAAATTTTACTCACTTCATCAGCCTCTACCTTTTACACAATTTAACAATGTAGTATATGGGGCATAACCGCCAGCCTAATTCTTAAAATAGCAGATATTGCAGTGCAAAATGAACTTGCATCTTGCTGTGCGCTGTAGGGGCACCCCTTGTGGGTGCCCGCTGAGCTAGTTCAAAGAATAGAAAATTATTATTTTCATATTAACTGTTTGTAATAATAATAACTTGTAGTTTAGGGTGATTAAGACGGGCACCCACAAGGGGAGCCCCTACAGGCCGAAATAGGCTACAAGTTTGTTTTACGATGCAACACCTACACTTTATCCGAATTTACCTGACAGCTATAGTGTGTGTATGAAGGGGGGAGACTAAAACAGTCAATGTTATTGATTTAAGCTTTGCATGTGTCGCTCTCGATGTTGGCGGGCGGCCACAGGGGGCCGCCCCTACGGTTCCGGGTAGCTCCAACGTTTTGTGAAATATATGACTTTTGCTTAAATCAACAACGCCCCCCCCCCTCGACACATCTTACTTCTTTCGTCTCAAGCCCAGGATACCGGAGGCTGCAAGCCCGGCAGCTACCATGGCGCTGAATGGATCAAGAGCCCCGCCACCTAAATTCATATTAAAACTTTGCCGACGATCTTTCTTTATTACCACCGGCTGCTGACCTACTAACGGGGCGGGTAACGCTTGTTGAGCCTGATCCACCACTGGACCCTTAACCTTATTCTTAGCAGCTTCCGGCCCAACATTCTCCACAACCTTGTCACGTATCTTCACAAAAGAGCTGCTTACCTTTTCCCGTCCCGCACGATCACGAACCACCCGCAACTGATTACGGCGTTTAATATTCCAGCGTCGATATTCTGCATCATTTTCAAGCACGATAAAGGAGGTATATTCACTGGTAATGGAGTAGGCCTCGCCTAAGCGGATAATCTCATCAAGAGCTCCCCGCCCTGGCTTGCCGTCAGACTCATTTTGCAACCTTTCCATCTTGGCACGGGCCCACATCCGTTCTATTTCCGAATTATCCTTATCTGTTTCCGGAAACGTCAGATTGCCGCCCATGGTAAATGACTGCTCACCAACCTTGCCGGTCAGCACAACCTTACCCTCTCCAGCCCCGCGGTAACGTCCATAAATGTGAACTGGCATACCATGAAATAGATTTGGTACTGTTTGAGGCTCAAGATCATAGGATTCAACCCCCTGCACTTCTAACTTCAAATTAGTGGCCACCGGATGCATCAGTTTCCTCCGAAAGGCGCGAGCCTGGCGGGTAAAATCATCGCCATTGGAGATAAATGCCGCCAATCCACCTGCGTCACCAGAAATTCTTTTCAGCAATGGCCGATTGATATCATTGCCCACACCAACACAAAAAATGCGAGTATCAGTGGGACGAGTCCGGATCATATCCATCAAGATACTGCTCTCATCCTGACTGGTAATTCCATCACTTAAGATAACAACATTGAGTGAACGTCCGGCCTCGGCATACTTATAGGCTATCTGTAAGGCAGGACGAAGAAGGGTACCTCCCTGGGCCTGTAATGTACTGAGGAATGTTGCGGCATCGGCCAAAGACTGTTCACTGGTCTGGGTCATGGCATTAAACAATGTTTTGGCTTCCCGATTAAAGGTGATCACCTCAAAACGATCACTTTTTCCCAGGGTAGTTATAAATGCTTCCACTGAGCTACGCGAGGTACTAAGTTTATTCTCATCAGCCATACTACCTGATATATCAAGGATAAAGAGATAATCAGAGCCGGTATTCATTTTCTCAAGCTCTTTGCCCGCCGTCAGGGTTAGCAAAAAATATCCATCATCACCCGCCACATTAGAGGTAATCATGTCCATACCGCTTACCGCACGAGTAGTTTGAAAGGCAAGCACCACGTCTTTTGCCAAATCACCGTTACGCTTTTCCAAAGAGGCCTCGTAGTGATTCTCGTCTCGATCCACCACCAAAAACTCCTGTTTATGGCTAGGGCTGAGCATTTGAGAAATGGTAATGGCCGATTTCACCTCTAAGTTGATGGCAAACTTACCCTCCACCTTGCTATCCATTTGCTTGCGGGTGGTGGTGGACAATGGATATACATAGGTTGCCCAATCGTTGTCATAGTCAAGATCCTGATAATATGTAACCTTCACTTTCTGTTTGGCACCTGCAGCGATAGGAAATATACGCATTTCAAAGGTGCGATAATCAACCTGTTCCAAGAGACCGGGATCCCGACGTTTTTGCTTATAAGAATTATAGATTTTACGGGCTCTTTTCTTCTCCAATACTTCACCGATCATCTCCTTTCCCCCGATCCACATGGAGAAATTAGACACCGATGCATCCTTTGGAACAGGAAAAGTGTAGAGTGCCTCCACTTGCCGCTTTTCCAAATTTTCAAAGATCTGGGTCACCTCAGTAACCGCTACCCCGTTATTGATGGTAACCTTGACTTCATGCTCAACAATTTTGAGTTTTCCCCCAAAACCACCATCGGCAATAAGCAGCCCTGCTGCACCCGCCTGGCTAACACCAAACGCTGCAAACATTCCAATACATATAAGTACGGTCGATAACATAAAAATATTTTGCTTCATAACCTTCCTCCTTGTCGGAGCTTGAAAATCACCCAACACCCTACAACAACTATTGCTGTAACCATTTCGGTGATCCATCTTTCTCATTTACCAGATTTAAAGCAGGTCTCGTGCCTACCCGAATGAAAACAATCAAGTAATTTAGATTATGACTTTTTTACAATAAACATACATTAATCTAACGCCTTAAAAAATTACATCAGTGAGCATTTTTTGTATACAAATAGACACAAAATGCTCACTACCCAGAAGGCGCGATAAATAGCACATAAATAACCAGGGCCGCTGGCACCCCCACCCCCACAATAGCAGCGTCCACCGCCACAGTTATCGGGGTAGACACCACCTTTACCATAAGTGGAATCTTGCTTTTATACCTATGCTCATAAACTACATAAGAGTAATTTCCATAATCATTACCCAATGGCACATACCTAGCCTGCGGCAAAAGAAGATATTCATCGCTCATCGGCAACACCCCACTCTTTACCAAGGTCACCTGTTGGACCATTGAATAGGTATAGTAAGAAACATCATCATCGCCCTCACCGGACAACATATCTACCATTGCGCCGTAATGGATTTTAAAATTCAACCCACTATTCCTAGACACCCGCCGATACTCTTCTTCAGTGGTAATCCCAGAACCAGCAAACAATTCCACAACTCGGTCCACAGGCAGTTTTGATGTAAAATCCACATCCACCCAGTATCCCCTTCCCTCGTAAAGACCCACTGCCATTTTCACGCTCCGCACCCTAAACAACCCATCAGAAGACGAAAAGACCTCGATAAACCGATCAATATCCTGGGTATAATGAGGTAAAGTGACGGTAAAGATAGACTCCTGGTCAGGATGACCAGGCACGAAAAATGTCGCACCCTCACGGCTTCGCAAAACGTAAATTGCCTCCACTGTCTGACTCTTAACATCCCCCTCCTCGTAGACCCCTGGACCACCCTTCTCGTCCCACATACCAATCGTGACACAACCCGACATAACACTCGCCCAGATCAAAAGAACAGCAACCATTACTCCCTTACTCTTCATCTTCACCCCCATTATATTGAATCCATTTTATCCACTACAATGCGAATGACATGCCTACACCGCTAAATTAGTACAAGTTACTAGATTAAAAAAAAATCGAAGAAACCCGTCCCTTCAATATATCATATTTTAAAATACTATTTACACAACAGATGCACTCCCTATACACTAGATGTACATCGACTAAAGCACGTGATAAATTGCCACAAACAACGTAAGCGCTTCACCAGCACTACCCCTGCGCGCGATCAAACCGGATTCACATAGAATTAAAGATCATCAACCTTACCTGCCTCCACACATGCGCAGCACAGATAAACGCTTAACAATCCGCTGCAATAGAACTCTTTTCCACAACCCGGTGCACAGTTACCAAACAACCAAACAAATCAGATAATGAGAAATATTTAACAGCAGAAAGGTTCCACAAGACACCCATGAAAAAATCGAGAAGCAAGACCCTCCGACCTAATTTTCCATACGCCGCCTCGGCAATGCGGCAAATATTATACAAAAAAAGCTACACAAAAGAGAACAACTCCACCCCCGGATAGCTTTCAATATTTAGTTATTTTATTACGCCTCCTACCCATTTAACCCAATACTGTTGAGTTAAACGGCCAACCACAAAGGGTGATCCTTATAGCAGATCCAAGCTTAAGACATCCATTAATAGGGTTAACTGGGAAAACCTAGGAGACGGAAAACCTAGGTTTTCCCAGGACTATTCTTTCATTTAGAAATTGCGGATGAACTTCAAAAAGCCGGTTTTCCGGTGGAGGCTTTGGAGAAAAGCTTTAGGAAATCTGATGGTTACAATAAGCAAGGGTTTGTCGATATCTTAGCAGGTGGTAAAAGGTGGGAAGTTAAAAATTACCCAGGTAAGATTGGCCAAACTCATATTGATCGAGTATGCGAAGGTATAGAAAGAGATTTACTTCATGCGATAGTTGATGGTGGCGGTGACGCTTCAAACATTTTAGAACAAATGGAAAATATACGAATATTGTTTCGTGGAAGCCCTGCTGCAGATCAGAAAGGCTATCTTGCCCTTATTAATGAAGTAGAGAAAAAGGGAAGGGAAGTGTTAGGAGCAAGTAGAGTAAAAGGCATTGAACCAGTCGTTGAAAGATTTATGGAAAAAATTGCCAGAGCGAAGGATATCGTGAACAAATCCGAAACCAATCCAGAGTTTTGGAAACAAGATGATTTTATTAATTTTTTTGGAAAAACAGGTTATCATGGGGATTTTAAACAATAATAGAGTTATCGACAAAAATGTTACCTTTCCTTTGGTGTATGATGATGTTTTAAATGTAAAAGGAGAAGGCTTTGGAAGCCCCCTGTGTTTAATTGACAATAAATTGTATATGTATACAACAGATTGTTTGCACTGCATTGACCTAGAGTTAAAAAAAATAGTATGGCAAAAAAAAGGAAGATGGTCGGGGACTCCTATATGTGACCAAGATGATCTTATTTATCTAGAATCGAACGAGATGCCTATTTGTTTTGATCCGCAGAAACAAATAGTAAGGTGTGACTATGGGCTTGGGGAGGTAATCTGGAGTGTTGTTGGTGGAAAGGTAATATGTTTGAAAGTGAACATAAGAGATGAAGGTGGAGAAAGAATAGTAATCGAAAAATTAAGTTGCAGGGACAAGAAAACAGGCGATAAGATTTGGAGTGTTTTAGATGCTGGTCGTCCCACAGCGCGTATTTTTGTTGGTGATGGTATTGTTCTACAGGGTGGTTATAAGGGATATACTGCATTGAGTATAGACTCTGGAGAATTATTGTGGAAGTTGAATCATTTAGAATTTCTAAAAGAAGAATTTTCAGATAAAAATTTCAGTGGTAACTTAAAATCTACATTTTATGACGTGAGCCTCTCGATTGGCCCTTTAATTGATGGTGTTTTTTATGTTGGTTATAAGCATAAAGTTAAGTTGCCTAATACTCAAGACGTTTTAGTTGCATTTAATGTTCAAACTAGTTGCATGATATGGTTCTATGAGTTTCCGCCCTGGAATTCCACTGGCACAATGATTGTCAAAGATGATAAATTATATTTTGATTTAGCTCAGGTAAGCAATGCAGGGAGTAATAATTTTTTACATTGTCTAGATGCAAAAACAGGAAAAATACTCTTTATAGAAAATGAGCTCTTTACAGAATTTGGTTCAATGAATCCAGTTATCATAAATAATTATTTCGTCACCGGATATGGTAATCGGTTGTCCTTTTATGACATTGAAAAAAGAAAGTTCGTCTGGCGCTACCAGGATAAAAAAAAGATAAATATTTTCCAAGGGTATAAGCTTGTTTTTAAAGATAAGTTTATAGCTTATAATTCTGTAGACAAAGATATCTATTTTTTTCGCGCAAAGAATCAATCAAAAGTTTAAAATTGAAGTTTATTTTAAATTATTTCCTTTTTTTCAGTGGGGCCCAGGGCATAGCCGTCAGGCTAAGCAATCATACCTAATAACAAACCCAGGGCGACAAGGAGCGTTAGCTCCTTGTCTTCTCATGGTGCGCGGATCCTAGTTGCCGGCTAACTTTATTGTAATTGTGGACAGTAGAGTGCCGGGCATCCCTCTACTGGTGATTTTCAATATATTGTATATATAATATAAAATTAGTAAAAAATCAATAATATTTCACCCGCACCAAGAGAATATCTAATAATGATTTGAGTCAATTGAATGAGACTATTGTGAGGGAAATGCCAAAGTTTTTTT
>JAOTSI010000144.1 GCA_029865005.1 Desulfobulbaceae bacterium | reverse complement strand
CTGCACCACCAGCAGATCCAAAGATTGGAGTGCTTTTTCCACATGGGTAGCATCTGGATCGCTTAAAACCGGATTTTCACCCATGATAAACATAGCCTTGATGATATCCTGCTCAATGGCCGGATACATTTGGGTCATGGTCATACCGGGAGTATCGGGCAGGCTACAATCCCAACCCTTCTCGAACTTCTCACGCACGGCGGGATCCGCCACCTTAGCATAACCAGTATAATACATGGGCAAAGCACCCATATCACAGGCTCCCTGCACGTTATTTTGGCCGCGCAAAGGATTTACACCGGTTGAGAGCTTACCGATATTACCGGTGAGCATAGAGATATTGGAAATCGCCTTAACATTGTCCGTTCCCTTGGAGTGCTGGGTAATACCCATGGCATAGAGAATAGTGGACGGCCCTTCTTTAGCGTAAACCCGAGCCGCCTCGATAATATCATCACCCGCAACGCCGGTGATTTTGGAGACGGTATCAAGATCAAACTGAGCAAGAGATGCTTGGAATTCACCAAAATCCTCGCAGCGGCTATCAACGAATTCTTGGTCCAGAAGACCTTCATCAACGATAACCTTGGCCATACCCATAAGCAACGGCACATCTGTACCAGGGTTGAGCCGCAGCCACAGGTGAGCAATGGAACAAAGCCCAACCTTACGGGGATTGATAACAATCAACTTACCACCGTTCTTCACCGCTCGTTTAACCTGGTGAAAGATGATGGGATGATTTTCAGCTGTATTAGAGCCGATAACCATAACTGTCTTTGCCTCCCCGATTTCATCAATCGAGTTGGTCATAGCGCCAGAACCGAAAGTGGTGACCAGACCGGTCACAGATGGAGCGTGTCAGAGCCGGGCACAGTGATCGATACTGTTCGTCTCCATCACCTTACGGGTAAACTTTTGCAGCAGATAGTTATCTTCGTTGGTACAGCGTGCAGAGGAGAGCGCGGCAAATTTCTCACCCTTATACTCTTTCATCCGTCCAGCAATGAAGCCAAGTGCTTCATCCCAGGAGACCTTTCTAAACGGTCCGTCATTATCCTCACGCAGCAACGGCATGGTGAGTCTTTCAGGACTATTGTAAAAATCGAAACCAAAACGACCCTTAACACACAACTCTCCATGGTTGGAAGCGCCAGCGGGATCACCCTTAATCTCAAAAATCACATTATTTTTGGTATGAATTTTAGTGGAACAACCGGTACCGCAATAGGTACAGACACTGTCGGTCACCTCTCCCTCACCGGGCAATAGCGGAAGAATCAAATGATTCTTCATCAGAGTTCCGGTGGGACAGGCATCCACACATACACCACATGAGACACACTTCTCATTAATAGTGATATCCTTTTCGGTAACCGATCCGTCCTCTCCTTCCTTATAGCTCACCGCTATGGCCTCATAGGGACAGCTTCGTTCACAACGATGGCACAACACACATTTGTTGGCATCAATTCTAATGGAAGGATGGTCTGTCTTCTCAGGACATTGTAATCTCACTGCCCCGTCTCTGGGTGCAACTTTATGTTCCTGGGACATGGGACGTAGGGTACATTTGGAAAGGCCGGTACATCCGCATTGCAGACACCGCTTAGCCTCGCTAACCGCCATCTCCACCGAATAGCCCAACTCAACCTGATCAAAGTCAGCGATCCGCCGACTTGCAGATCTGGCAGGCATGGCTTCCGAGAGTGCAACCGAGGAGCCGGTAAAATTGGTCATATCCACATCTTCAAACTTCTTACCCTTGGTGAAGTTGAATCTACCGTCAGCCGGTTTGACAACCGGTTTACCAGTCATGGATTTATGGATAGCCTCCGCAGCTCTCCGCCCGGCATCAACTGCCTGAATAACGGAACGAGAGCCACTGGCAACCTCGCCACCAGCATAGATTCCCTTAAGATTACTAGCCATAGTGGAGGGGTTAGCTTTAATGGCATTCTTGGGGGTGAGGGTGAGTTGAGCCTCAATTTCACCAAAACCGGTGAAAGAAGAATCACCTTCCTGGGCCTGACCGTTTATCACGGTATCACCTTCCCAAACCAACAATGATCCTTCCATGGGGATGGGGTGCCGCATGCCTCTTTTATCCGGCTCGCCCAAAACCGTACGGGCGATCTCCATGCGCATGGTGCCTTGATCAGTTTTGGTCAAGTTGAGCGGAGTGGCCATCATGAAAAACTGAATACCTTCCTTCTCAGCTTCTAAAATATCGCGCTGGGGTGCTGCCATCTCAACCTTAGCACGGGGATATAGCACGGTTACATCAACATTACCCATCCGCCGAGCACTACGAGCAGCTTCAAGGGCCACCTTGGTACCACCTACCAGCAGCACCTTAGCACCCACATTGATTTTCTCCCCGCTGTTGGCACGTCGTAAAAAGGATAAACCATCCAACACATGGGCTCGTCCGGGAATGTCCAATTCCTGTTGTTTGGCCATTCCGGTTCCAACAAAAATCGATTCGTAACCCTCTCTACGAAGATCGGAAAGGTTGAAATCACGTCCCCATTTTTTACCGGTACGAATATGAACGCCCATTCCGACGATCACCTCAATTTCCCGATCCAATTCATAGTGGGGCATTTTAAAATTAGGGATACCGTAACGGGCCATACCGCCCAAACGAGTATCGGCTTCATATATATAAACGTCGTGGCCCTGTTTGCGCAGATAATAGGCACAAGAGAGACCAGCTGGTCCGCCACCGATAACCGCTACTTTGTGACCGCTGTCCTCACCGACGGCTTCAACAAGTCCGCCTTTGATATTTGCCTGATCAACAACAAACCGTTTGAGATGGTTAATACTGATAGCCTCGTCGAGTAAAATGCGACGACAACGGCTTTCACAAAAACGGGGACAAACCCGACAAACGATACCGGGCAGAGGATTTTGTTCCTTAATCAAACGAAGAGCCGCTTCAAACTCTCCCTTGGCGATTAAATTAATATAGCCTTGGACGTTGATCCCCCCGGGGCAGGTAAGACTACAAGGAGGTTTACAATCACCATAATGATGAGCGGCAAGTTCTTTAAGACGTGCTTTGCGATATTCAGTCAATTCTTTAGAATTGGAAACAATAGCCATCCCTTCCGCTACCGTGGTGCGGCAGGCCCGTTGTCGTTCCCCATTGACCTCTACTAAACACATTAGACAGGGACGGGGGGAATCTTCCTTATTTTCAAGATGACACAAGTGTGGAATTTCTATTCCGGCCTCTCTTGCAGCATTTAGAATAGTCGTACCGGCAGGAGCGCTTACTTCCTGCTCATTAATGGTCAGCCAGACCGGCTCAGGAGCGGCGGCGTTATCTTTTTTCGTCATATCATCTCCACCATTATATGTTGCAGGTTATAACTATTTTGAAAAAGAATTCCGACACGGCTCTCCCCTTCCCCTACAACTCTATTATCACTAAAAAATAATGTATATTTCCGACCTGTCACTTTAGATCCCCCAAGATAGGGGGGGGTGCCCCAGCGACAATTGATTTTTCCATATATGCAACTCATTGCGCAACGATACTCCCTGAATATGATTCAGCAGATGAATAATACAAGATTATTAAATTCAGAAGGACTCGTCGATTTTCCATATCAGTAAGACCGGAGAGATAGAAAATATCCGCCACAGCACGAAGACATGAATGCTAATTACAAGAAGTTATATGGTATTTTAACACTAACGTCATATACAACTTGGTTGATATTTGTAAACGATCACCTACTGATAGTCAATACCTTTTTCAAACACAAAACAGCGCAAACACGCCTGCATGAGGCTATTATAGGGTTAATGCGGGTCCATCCCCGACGGATGCACGTGGTAATTACTACCAACTCACAGCTCCCAATCACTCAATCGTTATTTTTACTCCGTTTAAGGAATTATAAGTTACAATATTGACAAAGATAGCCCCATAAAGGTAAATTTCGTCCCCAAAGTAATTTAAGATAACAGATAGATAGATACGACACGATGAACGGCAAAAATCAAAAAAAATTTCTCACAACCAAGGAAGCTGCCGAGCTCCTCAATGTAAATGAGAAGATGATCTACAGCCTGATCAACGAAAAAGGTTTACCCGCTACCAAAGTTACCGGGAAATGGCTTTTCCCACGCCGTACCGTGGAACAATGGCTTGAAACCCATATGATCAATAATCATGTAACGGAAAAAGCCGGAATAGCTAACGAAAATACGCTCCTGATCGCCGGAAGCGATGATCCTCTCTTTCAGGAAACCATCTCCCTCTACCATGCACAGCATACCGATGTTACAATCTTCTTCGCAAACCTAGGCAGTATAGGAGGACTCAACAGTCTACGTCGAAATCAATGTCATATGGGAGTCTGCCACTTGCTCCAAGATGACGAACAGGAATATAACTTTGAATTCGTTGCTCGCGAATTTAGACACATGCCCGTTTTGGTAAATTTCAGCCAACGACAACAGGGAATTATAATACATAAAAATAACCCCAAGGGAATTTCAAAAATCAGTGATTTAGCACGACCGGATATCAGGATTGTCAATCGACCTATGAGCACCGGCACCCGTTTACTGCTCGATCACGAAATCGCAAAATCAAAAATTAGTTGTTCCGAAATCAAGGGGTATGACAATGAGCTCTCACGTCATATTGATGTGGGACTAGAAATCTTGGCTGGCCGAGCCGATGCCGGTCCGGCAATCAGCGCGGTGGCAACTCTATTAAATCTGGATTTTATTCCCCTGCGCTGGGAACGCTTTGATCTTTTGATCTATAAGAATAATTTTTTCAACCGCTCTATACAAAATTTCCTCGGGATGCTGAACGACCAAGATTTTCAGCGCTTGGCGCAATCATTTACCGGCTACGATCTATCCATGTGCGGCAAGATTGTCTATCCCAACAAAGTGAATTGAAGGTATTAAAATACAAAACAATAAGGACAACTATGAAACTTTTAATTATTAAATGCTTATCCCTGTTTACACTTGTGTTACTACCTCTCCACCCAGCCAGTGCAACAGAAAATATTCTCACCATGTCCACCACCACCAGTACTCAAGCTTCCGGCCTCCTGGACATCCTGGTGCCAGAGTTTAAAAAAGACACGGGCATCACGTTAAAAGTCATCGCCAAGGGAACGGGTGCAGCAATTCGTGACGGCATTAATGGTAACGTAGATCTTATTTTCGTCCATGCCAAGGAAAGAGAAGAACAGTTCGTTGCCCAGGGGTATGGAACTAAAAGATACGAGGTGATGTACAATGATTTTTTGATAATCGGTCCAAAATCTGACCCAGCAAGGATAAGTGAGTTAAAAGATCCCGCAGCAGCCCTCGCTGCCATTGCCAACACCCAGGCACGTTTCATTTCCAGAGGTGATGACTCCGGGACCCATATCAAAGAACGGGAACTTTGGCGCAACTCCGGAACCCCTCTTGATAACCGCGAGCAAACCGTAATCAAAAATGGTGAAAAAAAGATAATACATTTCTTGATACCGTCCCAAGCCGAACACTGGTATATATCCATCGGTCAAGGCATGGGAAAAACCACCACCTTTGCCGATGAGAAACAAGCCTACACTCTCATTGATAGAGGGACTTTTATCAAGTACAAATACGGCAAAACTCCGGCCATCGACCTGACACCCTTGTGTGAAGGTGACTCTACCCTGACAAATCCCTACGGCGTTGTCCCGGTAAACCCAGCCAAACATACGGGAATCAATCATAAGGGGGCCAAAATATTCGCCGAATGGATTACCTCTAAAAAAGGACAAAAGTTAATTGACAATTATCGACTGGCGGGCAAACAACTATTTTATCCAGATGCTAAATAAACGGGACATGACATCAAGGTACACCATACCGAGTAACAATTACACCTTACGAGTACTTAGAGCAAGAGAGTATAAAAATACGAGAGAAGCTTTTATCGTGGCCAATTAGATTGAAACCTTAATAACTTATGAACTTACTCATCGACAGCCTGAGCTCCGCCTTTCAACTCCTTCTCTCTTTTGACGAAGAACTGTTCAACATTGTCGGAGTTTCCCTTAAGGTCACCTGCGCATCAACCCTTATAGGGTCTTTGTGCGGTCTACCTCTCGGGTTTTGGATCGTTTTTGCCTCGTTCCCCGGCAAACGATTACTCATAACTTGCTTGAATACCCTTTTAGCTCTACCCACAGTGGTCATTGGCTTATTAGTCTACTCATTTATTTCCAGACGTGGACTTTTCGGATCCATGGAGCTGCTCTATACCCAACAGGCCATCATCATCGGGCAAATTATCCTCATCACCCCATTGCTCACCACCTTGACCATTGCTGCGGTCAGCAGAATCGACAAACGCTACCGCAACACTGCCCTAACATTGGGCGCCGATCGTATTCAAATGGCCATGGTCATATTTTGGGAGGCACGCTTCAGTGTGATTGCGGCTATTATCGCGGCATATGGTCGAGTAATCGCGGAAATCGGCATCAGCATGATGTTGGGCGGTAATGCCAGAGGCTTCACCCGCACAATGACCACGGCTATGGCATTGGAATACGACAAAGGGGAATTCACCCTTGCCGTGGCCTTAGGCCTCATCCTAATGGGGGTGGCATTTTCCATCAACATGCTTTTTCATCTCTGCCAGGGAAGATTGAGAGCCGATGATCTATAATATTTCACATCTCACCAAAAAATATCGAAAACGGGTTGTTCTCGACATCAAGGAACTAACCCTGAAGCGCGGGCGCATCCATGCCTTGCTTGGCCCAAACGGTTCGGGCAAAACCACCCTGCTCAACCTCTTAGCCTTTCTCGACACCCCGACCAGTGGTACTATAAGCTTCCTGGGCAAGAATATAGAACGTACCGAATCAGCCCTGGTTGCCCTGCGTCGTAAAGTGGTACTGGTGGATCAATATCCCATTTTTTTTAGTCGTTCAGTCTACCACAACCTAGAATTCGGATTAAAAATTCGAAAAATCCCCAAACCGACTCGCAAAAAAAGGATATTACAGGCTCTTGAGCTAGTAGGTATGACAACTTTCAGCAAGTCCCGAGCCCACACCCTCTCCGGCGGAGAAACCAAAAGAGCGGCCCTTGCCAGAGCCTTAGTACTACAACCAGAGGTGTTGCTTTGTGATGAACCATTTGCCAACGTAGACACGGAAAATCAGGAGCATATTTTCAAAATATTGCAGGAGATAAATGGCAACCAAAAAATCTCCATAATATTCTCCAGTCATGATCGCCCAAAGGCAGAGCTTCTCGCCCATGAAACCCTATACCTGAACAACGGCTCCCTAGCCGATAATCGATTAAACAATGTATTTCCATCCATACCGGATGAGATCCCCGGTCAATACAAAATACAAATTGCACAAAAATATGTGTTCCTAAAAGGTCCCGTCAACCCCGGCGGCTTACATAAACAAAGATGTTGTAATTTGTACATTGATCCAGAAAAAATTAAACTCCTAACTCACAACCATCTTAGTTCTGAACCCGGCCATATAACAGCCACAGTGCAAGAAATTCGCAAACACAGGAAGGGAATTAAAATCATCGCGCAGAGCGAAATCCGACTCCACCTCCATCTCTCAAGTAAAGAATATCGCAACAACCCTCCCCTTGTGGGACAAAAAATTTCCCTAATCATAGCGCAAGATGCAGTAACGATTTTACCCACCCAAAACTGAGCGACCTAGCCGATAAACATATTGAAGGGTTACGGCATTATTGTTACTCATATACGCTAACGTACATTCTACGCAGGAGAATAGTTAACAATGGACAACAACGAACGGCTCTTTCGCTCCCTGGTAAGCATCGTAACCATAGACGGAAAAGTTGATCCACAAGAAGTCAGCTTCCTGAAAAACATCCGAAAACAGCTTAATATTTCACCGGAAATATATTCAGCTGCAATCAGTGATGCCAAAAAAGGCGAACGCCCCATATTTACACCTCAATCCCCAGAAGAGGCTGAAAAATTTCTAAATACCCTTGTGAAGGCCGCCTGCGTGGACGGTACCGTCTCGGAACCGGAACGAAAGCTGTTAAGCACAGTAGCAAAGCAAAGCTCCGTTTCCCTCTCCAACCTTGCCGATAAGCTGCAAACTGCCCTTACCCAATACCATCAAGGAGAGCCGACAGCGGTTCCCCTGCCGCTGTGCCCCAAATGCGGCTACCATGCAACTTCGCCGGAAGATATACTTATCACCGGACACGACGGACAAGGAGAATGCCCATCCTGCGGAATTATCGTTGAACGTTACCAAGAACTGCAAGTCCAAAAAGAAGCTAAAACCCTACTGGACGCTGCCGAATATTCCATTAGCGAATTCGTAGAAGCGACCTCCAAAGAAGGCGCTTCGGAACATGAGTTTGAGCTGGTCAGTCCATACCTTTTGCAAGTAAATTTAAAAGAAAAAGCCTGGGCCAAAATGGGTTCAATGATCAGTTATCGTGGGGGAGTAAAATTTAGCAGAGAACGGGTAATGGAGCATGGGGTGAATAAAATGCTCAAAAAGGTGATCTCTGGAGAAGGAGCGCACCTGATGAAAATGAACGGACGTGGAACCGTATTTCTAGCTGACCACGGCAAAAAAATAGCCATTCTCAATATCGAGGGAGAGAGCATCACGGTTAACGGTAACGATCTATTGGCCATGGAAGACCAAGTCAACTGGGACATCACCATGATGAAAAGAATCGGCGGCATGCTGGCTGGCGGCCTGTTCAACATCACTCTTTCAGGCAAGGGGTTGGTAGCTATCACCACCCACTACGATCCCATCACTCTCAAAGTTTCGCCTGGCAAACCTATCTATACCGACCCCAACGCCACAGTTGCTTGGTCCAGCGCCCTTACTCCGGAAATAACCACCGACATATCCTTGAAAACATTTCTCGGTCGAGGAAGCGGAGAGTCAATCCAGCTCAAATTCAGCGGCAGAGGCTGGGTAGTCCTGCAACCATTTGAAGAATATTACGCCATGTGATAGAAAAACATAACTAAAAACAAGCAGGTAAACATTCACCAATAGCATATCTTCGCACAATCGCGTCCAGCCCCATAACGGCGCTGATAAGTGACTACAATAACTACTGGTATACCAGCATATCACACTCCCAGTGTGCTATAACCAATACAACATCAGGTGAAAAATTGATAAGATAACTAAAACAATAACGTTCTGTATAACTGGAAACAAGCGGGATTACCGACCAGATTGATACGAAGATAGAAATTTAATAAAGCTGGAAACTTGACATGAAAACAGATGTGCTTATTTTCCAGTGCATACAATTGTTATACTTTTCAGTCTATGTAGTAGTAGTGGATTTTTTCACTAACTTTGTTCTTTAAAAAACGAACTTCTCGCATTCTATAATGTGTGTCACCCAGGCTTTTTGAATACCACCATCTTTGTTCAATTGTTTTAGACTCCCAACATTCATTTGTGTAAAATGGTTTTCCAATCCTGCTCAAAACCTCATTTTTACTCATTCCCTTTATAATGCCACTAAATCCTGAACCTGAGTACCCAGATGTGAAGACAGTGTCTTCTTTGAACATCATACTTAAGAATAAACCACGCAAACCATCCAGACTTTTGAAATGAAAAACGGCCAAAGCAGCAACGAAAATAGTTGAAATTATGATTATTTTCTTTC
>JAOTSI010000142.1 GCA_029865005.1 Desulfobulbaceae bacterium | reverse complement strand
CAAAAAAATAAGCATCACAGGCTGCCTGATTCATCGCCAACAAAAGGTCCAACTCCATAGCCTTGGGGTAATCGATAGACGATTCACTGATAACCACCTCTGCCTTACTTTTTCCACCCCTAGCCTCAGGGCCGTAACTTTGAGTTTGGCAAACATGTTTACAATCCAATTCTCCAACAGCCCGGGCAAGTATAACCGCAGCTGTGATAATCCCCTGCCCCCCGTGTCCACTAAACCGAAGTTCGTAACGCATGATGTCGTCATTCATTTTACTAGCAACCGACATTTCCGCCTCGCTCTTTTGCACGTTGCCGTACCTTCTCATATTCCTCAGTTGAAATCGGCATCTCCCGATCAGCCAACACACCAATGGTGATTTTACCTTCCAATTCCTCTTCAGTAAGGGAAGTTGCCCGTTTTACCGTTACTGCATTATCTTTATAGCTCTGTAACATTTCCACAGCACCACCCAATTGATTACGCCTACCATATTGCACATGACAATTGGAAATAACCTCCACAACTGAAAACCCTACCTTTTCAATTGCCATCTCTATGAGATGAGCCATCAACTCGGCATGATAGACCGTAGATCTGGCTACAAAACCCGCCCCAGACGTAACCGCCAGCTCAGCAATGGAAAATGCCTGTTCAATGTGACCATGAACAGAAGTAGTCGACTTTGACCCAAAAGGAGTCGTGGGCGAATATTGCCCCCCGGTCATCCCATAAATAGAGTTATTAATGATAATCGCAGTCAGATTCAAATTACGCCGCGCAGCATGGATAAAATGATTTCCCCCAATAGCTGAGGCATCTCCGTCTCCCATAATAGCGATAACATTAAGTGATGGCTTGGCGAGTTTTATACCGGTAGCAAAAGTCAAAGCCCTCCCATGGGTGGTATGCAAGGTATTAAAATCAAGATAAGTGGGCATTCTACCGGAACATCCAATCCCGGAAGCCAAAACCACTTCATCCTTAGGCAAGGATAATCCATCAATAGCCCTCAGCAAGGCCCCCATGACAATACCATTGCCACATCCCGGACACCATACGTGGGGAAACTTTTTATCATGCCGTAAATATTTACGGCGTATCTGCTCTACCGAAATCCTCATGGTATTTTTCTTTCCATTATATTTTCAATAAGCTTTTTATAAGTTCCTTAGGGGTAATAAACCGACCATCTACTCGATTGTACTTCACTACACGACAGTCTGTCCTATTTACCCGTTGTACCTCACGGCTAATCTGCCCCATATTCATTTCCGGCACTAAAACTGCTCTACACTTCTCCAGTAAAGGCGAAACAACAGACCTGGGAAAAGGAAACAAGGTGATAAGCTGTACCAAACCGATCTTAAAGCCACGATCTCGTAAACTCTGTACAGCACTCAAAGCCGAACGTGCTACCGAACCATAGGCGATTACAAGTATTTCGGCATCATCGAGAAAGTAACCACTAGTCATCTGGATTTCTTGAAAACCCAAGGTAATCTTCCTGGTTAAACGTCGATGAAACGCTTCAATCTCTTTACTATTCTGAGTGGGATATCCCCGCTCATCATGAATCAGACCTGTCACATGGTGCCGATAACCCTCCCCAAAAGCCACCATTGGAGGAACCTCACGTCGATCTGCTTCATAAGGATGATACCACTCTGGAGGCACACTGGGTTTAATCCGATCAACAACATAAATTTCCTCCTTAGAAGGCAACACCACACATTCCCTGGTATGAGCCACTATCTCATCAGAGAGAACAATAACCGGCACCCTGTATTTCTCTGAGATATTAAACGCTTTAATAATCAACGAGAAGCAATCTCGTACCGAGGAGACCGCAAGAACCACGATAGGATGATCGCCATGGGTGCCCCAGCGAGCCATTTGCACATCTCCCTGTGATGGACAGGTCGGTAGTCCAGTTGAGGGGCCACCTCGCATCACATTAACGATGACACACGGGACTTCGGCCACACAAGCAAAGCCCAAGTTCTCCTGCATAAGAGAAAACCCTGGACCACTGGTGGCGGTCATCCCCTTGGCCCCTGCCAATGAGGCGCCGACCACTGCACCAATACTAGCAATTTCATCTTCCATCTGGATAAAAGTGCCATCTGTTTGAGGCAGGAGACGGGAAAAAAGCTCTGAAATTTCCGAAGCAGGTGTAATTGGATAACCGGCAAAAAAACGACAACCAGCAGCTAACGCTCCATATACAATTGCCTCGTTACCTTGCAGCAAACGCCGCCCCATATTATCAAGGAACATCAGATTGTCTCCTCTTCGGGAACCGTTTCTGCACGGTAATCGCAAAATCAGGACAATGAATCTCGCAAAAACGACAGCCAATACAGCTATCAGAATCATTAATCCTTGGTTTCCCGACCTTATCGCCAATTATAATTTTTTTAGGGCAAAAGGCGATACAAATACCACAAGATTTGCACCAGTCGAGAGAAAACACAACCTCAAACAATTTCTCACCCTGCTTCTTAACCTTTTCACCCAACTCTTCTCTCTGACCCTCATGTTTCTTCAGCGTCACGTCCAACTTCACCTTTTGAAATAATAATCTTTAAAGACGTATTAGGGACGCGAAAAAAATAAATTTGCTTAGGTAATCGCAAACTCCGATCTTTGCTTAATTTATTTCTTTCTAGCTCCTTATTATCGAATAACTAATAACTATCAATTTCTATTTCTCTTATACTATATAGGATAACTCATAATAACGCTCTTTAATCATTTTCCCTATCCTATTTCCATTCAATCTTCTCTCTATACTCGGACTGCCCCCACCAAACCTAGTGCAACCAGATACTCGGCTCCATAGACAAAATTAAGATAGATTGACATTATAATTCCCGAAGGTTACAACAAAAGAAACATCAAGCGCAATCGATACTTTTTAGAGTTACAATTAAGGGCTGCGGAAAATAATAAATGTCCCAAATTTACGCAGAATTTTTATTCTTTTTATTAATCAAGGCAACATTTATATTGTAATACTAGAAACCTGCTACTTTAGCCAAGAGGACGATTAAAGAAACAAGCAGGTAAACGGTAAACTCCAAGATGAGATATTTTTTCCCGCAGCCATGACATTCAACCATATTTATATATCGTCAAAATAACCCTAAGACCGAATAAAGGAGCTGAAAATAATGAACGTAGAAAAACTATTGGGTAAAATGATTCAAGGGCTTAATGATGATTCCCATATGGGATATAAAAAAAAATATGACCACAAGAAAAAATATAAAAAAAAACATAAAAGCAAAGACCTCATGTCCCAATTGGCAGGTAATGTTCTTTCCGGCAAAGGCCTTATGACTGCTATAGGTTTGGGAGTTGGAGCCTACACTATTATGAAAGACAAAACCGGTGGAACAAACCAGCAACAGACCCAAATTCCCCCTCAACAAAACTATCAAGCACCTCCAGCATCACCGCCACCGCCTCCGTCCAGCATGCCACCTGTATCGGCACCTCCTGCTACTCCTTCTGTCACTTCACCCCAAAACATTTCACCTCAACAAACTAATAACCACAGAGTTAATCCTCCTCACCCTTCCAACGATGAAAATTTAGCTATTAATTGTATCCAAGTTATGATCGCTGCAGCCCACGCGGACGGACAACTAGACTCTACAGAAGAGGCGGCTATTATAGAACGTTTTCGGGAAGCTGGTCTAAATAAGGAGGAAAAAAAATACATCCTCCATGAATTACACAACCCCAAAACTATACCAGAACTAACAACAGGAATGAATGATCCGAAAATCAACCAGACCATTTATTCACTCGCTGTATCAACGATAATAATTGATACCGAAACTGAAAGACAATGGCTGAATCAACTGGCAGAAGCCTTATCCATAAGTAAAGATATGCAACAATTCCTTGAAGAATAAAACAGATACTGTCTACAAAAAAATACAGTTAGATGATTAGATTTACAACAAGATAGCAAGTGGCCACAAGTGACTCATATTTGTAAAGTTACAGCCACTTGCTATGTAAGCGTTCACCAATGCTGCGCATGTGTGCAAGCAGACCGGTGAGCTATAGTTAATTCTATGTGAATCCGGTCTGATCGCGCGCAAGCGTAGTGCTGGTAAACTCTTACTAGTCCGATGTTATAGAACTTTTCTTTACAACCCGGTGAACGGTTACACAATAACGACTAACGTAACTATCTAAAAACCAAATTAGGCAAACTCATTATTATTTCTTCTTATCCACATACTTCATAGTCACATTTCCGATCTTTATCAAAACAGAATCTTTTAACAAAATAGAGTCCTTGACTACTATATCGCTCACTTTTGGTTTAGTAAAGCCGCCTACATAGCTCAGATGATGCCCATCTACCTGTTTACTAATCGTTGCAGCTGTCTTGGCAACTAACAACCCACTCACAACAATATCCGAATTGGGATCTTTACCGATCGTCGTTACTTTTTTCACTAACTCCATGGTACCCTTTTGATCTCCAAGAAAAATTAATTCCCCTTGAATATCATCCAACCCTTCACCCATGGCTACCCTTAAAAAATTCTCGGCCCGCATCTCTTTATAGCTGTCAATATCCAGCACCATGGTCTGATCAATGCCATCGTCGGCCTCATCACCCTTACAGGCAAAATCAATCAAGTTAGCACCGATAGTGATGATGTCACCGTTTTTTAACCAATGGGAACTTATAAATTTTTTATTTACAAAAACACCATTTTTGCTTTGCAGATCAGTCAACAAATAACCGTTATCCACTGCCTCAATTTTTGCATGTTGTCCAGAAACCGAACCATCATTGAGTACAATATCATTACTCGGAGCACGGCCGATGGTAATTACTTTTATATCTTCAAAATGATATGTACCTAATACTACATTATCTGACTTAACAGTAAGATAAATCATACACCCGCCTCTTCCATTAATCTTTCTTCAATCATCAACAACTCAACAATGCCCACCAACGACATAATTAGTCAATCATTGTTCTCTTGCGCAACACATTCTCTTTTTTCATCAACAGCCAAGCTATTTTCTTCCTTTTTATTAATGTTTTCATACTATAAAAACAATATAAAAAATATATTTTATTTCCGCCCACTACTAGTATACAGCAAAATCATGCTCCTAATTTCAAATCTAGTCATAGATTTTACAGTTAACAAATTTAATAAAACATAATTTTTTAAAAGCGCACAGTACTCTCGTATTTATACGGTTTCCGCTATTTACCAGGTAACCGCACACCGGGTTATAAATAAAAGTTCTATAACATCGGCTAAGTAAACATTTACCAGTGCCCTTCTTTCCATGTATATAAATTACCCGCAGAGAGACAAAGTATCAAAGACAACAAACGTACCTGGCCACAGAGCTTATAATTAACTGATTTAATACAGTGTGAAATAGTAAGTGGTCACAGGTGGTTCAGATTTATGCAGTTGCCAGTGCTCGCTATAGCCCATCATCTATGCGGACAGTGGCTACCGCATGAAGATGAGGTGCCTGTGACCACTTACCAACAAACTCTATTTTTCAATCATAACCACCCGAAAACCTAAATCATTATAATGATCAGTCGGCAAAGAAGAACTTCGAGATGTTGTTCGTGACATTTTTTCAACATAATACCAACTTCCACCGCGAATCACCTTTTCAGTACCACTAACCGAGCCAGTAGGGTTCTGTAGGATACCAGCACGATAATACTCCGACCCAAACCAATCTCCACACCATTCCGAAACATTACCTGACATATCATACAGGCCAATATTATTTGGTTCTCTCTGTCCTACAGCGTGGGATCTAAACTCGGAATTACCATTATACCATCCAAGCATTTCCAACATTAGACCTCCAGCAAATTTTTCATTCCTCCCCCCACTCCTTGCGGCATACTCCCACTCAGCTTCAAAAGGTAAACGAAATTCCCTAACCCCTTCACCGTCAAATTTGCTGATAAAATCTACCGCATCATGCCAGGATACATTATCCACCGGACCATCATTGTTATCCTGAAATTCAGAAGGGTTACTTCCCATAAGAACTTGCCATTGCGCTTGAGTCACCTCATACTTGCCAAACCAAAAATCATTTACGCAAACCTTATGCATCGGTTTTTCGCTATCATCACAATCACCAGCCCAACTACCGCAACCCATATAATAGCAACCACCTACAACCCTAACAAACTCCATACCGGTTGAAGGCTCCACCCACGTCTGAGTACCCCCAAGCGATCCAACCTTTAACTCTTTTTGGACATGAACTTTAGTCAATACAGTCTCTAAATGTAGTTCTTCACCCTCGCTAACCACCACCCGACGTATAATCTTTTCATACCCTTCTTTAAAGACCTCTACATCATATTCACCGGCCACCAACTCCATGCCAGCTTGATAGTTCGCCCCACCGACCACTTTTACCTGCGCATCACCTGGAGTCGCTGTTACGGTGAGCCAACCAAGCCTCTGCTTCTTAGAGAGAACAAAACGAAGAGTGAGGTGACGCCCCTCTTTAATTTGAACTTTTTTCTCCTCAAATTTATAACCATTCTTTGAGACTCTCACGGTAAAAGGTCCCGATGACACCCCTTTAAATAAAGCCGGAGATATGGAATGAAACCCCTCACCCCCATCTACTATTGCACCACTTGGTTCAGTTTCAACCTTCAAGCTCCCACCAATAGCCTTATTAACCTCACCTTTATCCTCTATTATGGTCATGGAGCCGTTACCGGCCACAAAAATAAAATCTCCCTTATCAAGCTTAGGATTACGGATCCTACCATACTGCGGATGTTGACCTCCGTTACTATAATTTACTACCTGTTCCTGGAGATACTGTCCCAACTCCCGATCGGTAATATAACCATCCTTGGGCGAACGATCAGCGAGCCCCTCACGCAACCCCTGGATAAATACAGTCTTAAAAACAGACTCATCCGGCACTTGCTCCCCCTCGTCACCAGCGGTTATAAAGGACCGCACCGGTTTTTGGGCCTGTTCCATAAGATATTGGGAAGGTTTAGCTCTGGAAAGAGAAAAAAGCGCCCCACTAAAACAGGAGTCAAAAACCATCAAAACATGTTTGACGGGGATAAGAGTACTAATCTGTTGCATCTGCTGCATGGAGACCGCCCTATCCATAAAACCCACCAGATCGACTTCTGGATCTGGAGCATCCACCGGCACGATATATCCTAACTTACGCCCATCTGCGAGAGATAAGGTATGACCATGGCCGGCAAAATAAACCACCAAGCCCTGTTCTAAATCATCTCGATTTCCTGCCAGACTATTAAGCGAACGGCGTAATCTTTTACCATCAGGGTCATGTAATATTTCCACACTAAATCCCAACTGTTCTAAAGCAGCACTTACTTCCGCCACATCCTGAACAGGGCCAGGCAACTGAGGCCAACCGTTATTATATTTAGAACAACCAACTACCAGGGCATGATAACCTGAGTAGAGTCGAATATCCTTGGCCTCATTGTTCTGTCCCCGTACCTTGACATGAATGGCTCTACTAGATGCGGCAGATGCAGTTTGTTCTCCGATACCGGTCCAAAAAGCCCAAGAAAAGGTCAGCAAAAACAGAATACCAAGTCCGTTATAAAAACGACTTCTCATTATTATGATCTCCACCGTTATGTGGGGGGGGGGAAGAAAAAGGGTGAACCAAACAAACTACATATCCACCTCTTAACATAAGCTATTAATTACTGAATAACCAGTTAGCATGCAATTATTTTCCAATATAATTCCTTTATCATCACGACGGAGGCTGAGGGTTTAGAATATTTTCTACTTTTTTTGAATTTTTTCTCGCCAAATAGCGCTAACCGTTTACTCAATTTAAACAATTAATCTGGGACGCAGTAGATATGCCAATTTTCTCTCGTTCCCATACCACCTTTATATTACAGAATATTGTCAACACAAAAAAACTTAAACCCTGGGTTCCCTCCACGAATACACCTATAATATTCAACCCGGCACGCATATTGATACTACGATACAAATTTGTATTCACTAAAGATAGATTTAAATACCAATGGAAAAAAAATGCCATACCAAGAAACAATAGCTACTACCCAAAGACAAAATTACCCTCTTCCCCCCTCCATACAAAAAAACAACCACAAAACCGTTGGAAAAAAAATGGCTAAACCAATGAATTACAAAGGTTATCCTGCAAGAATTGAATATGATGATGAAAACAGTTGCTTTACCGGGCGGGTAATAGGAATAAAGGATATCATAACCTTTCAAGGTAAATGCGTTGTGGAACTAAAGGAGTCTTTTAAAGAAGCCATTGACCTCTACCTCGCAACCTGCGTCCAATTCGGCAAGAATCCCAAAAAACCTTACTCGGGAAAATTCATGCTTCGGATCCCCACCGACATCCACGCAGCCATCGCCAAGGCTGCTGACAGCAGTGGCAAAAGTCTAAACCAATGGGTTAACGATATCTTAAAAAATTCTATTCACGAATAAACATTATGCCTTCCGCTCAAGCCTATTTATCTGGTACCGCCTCCAGCTCTTCCCAACGCTGGTAGGCGGTTTCCAGTTCCCGCTCCAACACTTCCAGGCGCTGGGTCATCTCCGCCGCCTCACGACCACTTTCCTGATAAAAAGTCGGATCGGCTAAGGTACCATACAGACGCTGTTGTTCCTCTTCCAAAATCTCAATTTTTTTTGGAAGTTCCTCAAGCTCTTTCTTTTCCTTGAAAGTCAGCTTACGCACTTTTTCTTTCTTGACCCGTTGCGTCTCCTTTTTCTTACACTTTGACTCTTTTAACTCAGCTTCTGGAATTTTTCGCTGAACAAGCCAATCATCATACCCTCCCGCATACTCGCCAATAAGTCCGTTTCCTTCAAACACCATGGTGCCGGTCACCACATTATTGAGAAACGCCCTATCATGACTAACCAGCAATACGGTACCTTTGAAATTAAGCAACAACTCTTCGAGCAACTCCAGGGTTTCCATATCCAAATCATTGGTGGGCTCATCAAGAACCAAAAGATTGGCTGGTTGAGTAAATAGCTTTGCCAACAACAAGCGATTGCGCTCTCCACCCGACAAAATTTTAACCGGCGATCGTGCTCTGTCCGGGGCAAATAAAAAATCCTTTAAATACCCTATAACATGCTTATTACAGCCATTAATAGTCAGTATTTCCTTCCCATCTCCTACATTCTCAGCCACGGTAGCTTCCTCGTCAAGCTGAGCACGAAGCTGATCAAAATAAGCAATCTCCAGATTGGCCCCCAAACGGATTGAGCCAGAATCCGGGGTCAATTTTCCCAATAATAAATTAATCAAAGTGGTTTTCCCGCAACCGTTAGGGCCAATGATCCCAACCTTATCACCACGCATCACGGTAGTGGTATAATCCCCAATCACCGGCATTGTGTCATAACTGTAGGAAATATTTTCCGCTCGCACCACTAATCGACCGGATTTCTCCGCTTCCTGCAAATGCATACGTGCTGTACCGATACGCTCACGCACCGCCCGACGCTCCTCACGCATTGCCTTGAGCTCCCGTACCCGTCCTTCATTCCTGGTCCGCCGCGCTTTGATGCCCTGACGAATCCAGGTCTCTTCTTGGGATAATTTCTTATCAAACTTTTTAAGATGCTCCGCCTGAACGGACAGCTCCTCATCCTTACGACG
>JAOTSI010000143.1 GCA_029865005.1 Desulfobulbaceae bacterium | reverse complement strand
TCCACTGAACATGTAGAGTTTATCGGCAATACCGAGAACAAATACAGAGGGAAGAAAACATGAGTACCACTGAACGACAAATGTCCAGCATTTTTGAAAGATACCTCACCATATGGGTCGGTTTATGTATAATCGGCGGTATTCTTTTAGGTAAGGCCGCACCGGATCTGGCCCGCACCTTGGATGCAATGGCCATATCGGTAAACGGCGCACCTGTTGTCTCAATACCCATTGCAATTTGTTTATTTTTTATGATGTATCCCATCATGGTAAAAATCGACTTCAGTGAAGTTATTAAAGCGGGAAAAAGTGGTAAACCAGTATTCCTGACCCTCTTTATCAACTGGGCCATCAAACCATTTACCATGTACGGCATCGCAGTTCTGTTTCTCGGAGTTCTTTTTAATAACTTTATCGGGCCAGAGGCTACTGATTTGGTAAAAATGCCTTTTGGCCTAAATTTACCGGAAGGCTCCGTGCATGGAGCCGGTACGGTGGTCCTTGTAGATGGAATCAAGATGCTTCAAGTCCCCCTGTGGCGAAGTTATCTAGCAGGCTGTATTTTACTGGGCATTGCCCCCTGCACGGCCATGGTTCTGGTATGGAGTTACCTGGCCCGAGGCAATGACGGCTTAACCCTGGTCATGGTAGCCATAAACTCCTTAACCATGCTCCTGCTTTACGGCGTACTTGGCGGATTTTTACTCGGAGTCGGCAGACTTCCCGTTCCTTGGCAGGCACTCCTACTCTCCATCGCCATCTACGTAGCCCTACCACTGGTTGCCGGTTATCTCTCGCGACGTTGGATCATTGCGACCAAAGGAAAGCAGTGGTTCGAGGAGAAATTCCTCCACGTGCTCACTCCAATAACCATAATTGCCCTGCTCACCACCCTAGTACTTCTTTTCAGCTTCAAAGGCGAAGTGATCCTCAACAACCCCATGACCATTATCTGGATTGCGGTTCCACTCTTAATTCAGACCGTATTCGTTTTCCTCCTGGGCTACGGCGCTGCCAAAATAATGAAATTATCCTACGAAAACGCCGCCCCTGCAGCAATGATCGGTGCATCCAATCATTTTGAAGTAGCAATTGCCACTTCCACCATGCTATTTGGCCTTTCTTCCGGCGCGGCCCTGGCAACCGTAGTAGGCGTACTCATCGAGGTACCGGTCATGTTAATGCTGGTACGTTTTTGCCTTAAAACAAAGGGGATTTTCAAAACATCTTAGAGCTCTTTTGCGCTGCCAATTGAGCTTAGGGAACTGGAAGAAAATAATCTACCCAAATGGCGTAAGATAGGGCTTCGTCTTCAAGGCGTGCCAAAGGGCGCATACCTGTTGTATGTAACCCTTGGCGCAACGCAGAAAACGGAGCCATAGACAAGTCAGTCGGGTAGATTATTTCTTGGAAGAGTTCCCTTAACAGTTAAAAAACAATAGTCTTGGATGCTACCGCTCGTCTCCACAAACTGTGCTTCCAGCACTTCCAACGTCCTTTAACCTCCGCCAGTTCCATTTAATGGAAGCGATTGGATATAGCTTTAATCAATATTTTTAAGTCAAGTATCAATGAATTCTTCCCGGAATAATAACGCTCCGCTATTTCCCCCTCCACTGAGCCGGGCTCCAACCCTTCAGCTTCAGTATAATTAAACACCCCAGGTAAATATCCTGGAAAATCATTGAGCATATCCTGGCTTTCCTTGTTTGCATCCAGAAGCCGGTTCCCCACAAGCAACATTTCACCTGATAACACCAAGAATAAATGCTTAAACCTATCTAGAGATAAAGACACAAACATCCTATCCCACCATTCCATCCCTTCTTGAGAGGACCAACAATATTGATCAACCTCCTTCACTCTTCCCGCCCTACTCAATATAACTCGAACCCGATGTAATGACCCTTTACTCACCAAAACCAATAACGGTTTCAGCACCACAAATGGCACAATCTGTCCTATCATTAAGACCATAGCCACCAACGCATGGCATACCTGCCGGGTAAAATTTACAAGCAGGCCTTCATCAATTTCCGTTAATATTACCGGATCTTCAAAGGTCATCAATTCGCTATCCGCTGGTGAAATTAACCTATTTTTCAAAACAATTTTTTCGATAAGATCTAACTCTTCCCCAACATAAGTGTTATCCAAAATCACACTATCGGCCAATTTTGTGCCCGAATCAATAATTACATTAGACCCAATCACCACATTAGGTCCAATTACCGTCCCTGATTGTATACTGACATTACTACCAATCAACACCGGCTTATTAACAGTTACATTTTTTGAAATTTCAACATTTTGCCCTATAAAAACATCTGGCTCATTATTATAACCCGGAATATTGTAGCAATGAGCTGACGAGGTAAGGACTTCTAAATTCAATAAAAAATAATCATTAACGGAATTGATATTTCGCAAAGCAATTCCATCAGCCTTTTGCACCTCTATCTGGTCTTCTAAAATACCAGCTCCATGACCAGAGGGCACAAACAGCAATCGATGTCCAACAGAACCCAACTGAACCAAGCGAGTTTGAAACTGAATTAAATTATCATAAGTATAATTTTTATCATATTCCAAAAAACTAAATCCATCACAGATCAACAAATCAGTATCAAGGCAAAAAGATTTATTTTTTTGCAGTAACAACTCAATATCATCATTGGCTTTCGCCACTCCATAGGAAATATTTAGACCCCATCTCTCACCGCTTTCATAATATTTCTCCAAACCAGGATCCGGCTCATCCGTCACCACCCGCACATCTTTCACCCCAAGGATTAAGAAAAAATCAATGAGATACTCTACTATGGGTTTCGTACATACCGGGAGCATAAGAGGGTGAATGGAAAAAAGCTCACGCGCCCAAGGAGCTTCAGACTCTCTACAAAAAACTAGTCCTTTCAAAGCATTTTCCTCGTATCTGGTCACAGGATTTTTAACTAGCTGATTTAATATATCGAAAGATGGTAAGTGGCCACAAACCATAAGATTTATGCAGTTGCCACTGCTCGCTATAGGTTCTCTATTCTGGCCGGGTACCTGGTCACAGGGTTCACAACTAAATTATTTAATAATCCGTGAGATAGTAAGTGGTCACAGGTGCTGGTGAATGCTTAACTTTTCCTCACGTATCCATAGAAGCAAGTGCAGCATCCAACTCATTATAAACACCGAATATTTGATCCGCCCGGGTTATCTCAAAAACCATTTTAACCTTCGGCGTAAGGCCCACTAATTTGATATCGCCCTTTTTTTCCACCGCTTTCCTCAAACATGAAATAATAGCCCCCAAGCCAGAGCTATCCATAAAGTCGAGCTCCGTTAAATTAAAGACAAACCACTTGTGACTAACGAGCTGTTTGGAAAACTTTTTTTTAAGATGATCTATATTACCGGCATCCAAACGACCGCTTATCTTCACAACACAATAATCCGTTTCCGGTTCAAACAGCAGTTCCATAAACTTTAATATGCTCCTCGACCCCCTAGTACAGCGGGAATCGTTTTTAACAGTATTATGATATCATTCTTCAGACTCCGACTACCAATATACTCAAGATCAAGGCGCACCTGCCCGGTAAATGGGATATCGCTCCTACCACTAACCTGCCAACTACCTGTGATACCAGGTAAAACATGCAACCGCTTTCGCTGTTCCAGTGAATAGGAAGCCACTTCCCTCGGCAAAGCCGGACGCGGACCCACCAAACTCATATCCCCGCGCACCACATTGAGCAACTGAGGCAATTCATCTATACTAAATTTTCTTATAATTTTTCCTACCTTGGTTACCCTGGGATCTTCTCTTATCTTAAAGATAACACCGTCTTGCGACTCATTCTTTTCAATTAGCTGATCTTTTAGCATATCAGCCCCAATAATCATGGAGCGAAACTTATAGAAAGGAAAATGTTTACCGTTTTTACCTACCCGGGCATGGACATAAAAGACTGGCCCCGGATCTTCCAGATAAATCACCAAAGCGGTGACCAAAAACAGCGGAACCAGCAACACCATCAGGATAACAGCCCCAGCCAGATCAACGCCCCGCTTCACTAAATACACCAAGCCAACAGTCATTTCCCAGGCACCCACCCTCCACTTACATTTCAGGCGCTGACGCCAACCTCCCGAACCGGAAAGTTTATTCATCAATTCAATCCGTACACTATGATCAATTTCCATAATTCAACATATCACTTGCCGAAGCTGAAATATTTCCACCGTAATACCCTTAATATAAACAGGGGATTTCCTACGAAGTATCGCTTCCACATCCTACCTGGCTCACGGGTAAAGCGGTAAAACCACTCCATTCCTATCTCCCGCATCCAACGAGGAGCTCGCTTAATATTTCCGGATACGAAATCAAACAACCCACCAACCCCGAATATGGTTCCAACCTGTAATGATTGTTTATGGGCAGCTATCCATTTCTCCTGAAGCGGAGCCCCAAAAGCCACAAATAAAAGATCCGCCCCTGAGCTATTTATCTTCTCCACCACCTCCCTACTCTCCAATTCTTGATCAAAATATCCATTCATAACACCTGCCACCTCAAGGGCCGGATAATCTCGTTGTAATCGTTGCCCCATTTTGTCTGCAACTCCCGGTTTGCCTCCCAAAAGATACAGTGAAAAACCTTGCTGTTCAGCCATTCGACAAACGAAAGGAAACATATCGGTTCCATTGATATTTTCTTTAAGTGGTGTACGAAGAATTTTACAACCGACATGCACCCCAATTCCATCGGGAAACACATAATCGCCCTGCTGTAAAACGTTGAAATAGTCATGGTCGGCAAACATTTTATTAAAACAATCAGGATTAACGTAATACACGGTCTTTGGATCCCCTTGACCCCTGCTCTGCATTACTTCCTCCACAGCTTCACCCATTGCATAGTTTTTAAAAATTATATCAAACAAATTGACTTCAACAGCAAAATCTATATCATCTTCATGATAAAAATATGCAGGCAAGGACTTAAGCATCAACATGAGATCACTAATAAAATTACGCCTAAACACATACTCCCATTCAATAGCCTGCTTTCCCTCATGGGCGATTTTACTACTCTCTCGCACATACCATAAATTGAATATGCCAGGTTTATTGGCCAAAAGATAACCATCTCCTAATACCAGGTTCTTATCGCCATACTCCCGTAAACTAAGCCCGGTAATAGCCAACTCCCCTCGTATAACGTGATAAAAAAGAAACAGTTTTTGATGAAATGAAGAACTAAGATTAAACAGCTTTATAACCAGCTCACCACCACCCTTACCGTAAATTCTGGATTGCTTGAAAACGGGTACCCCTGTAAGAAGTTTGCGAAAGGCTAGGCATGCTGCCAAAGGAAGGGATATAATGACAAATGGCATAAAGGCAGCCACTATTTCGAAAATACGGTATAAAAATACGGTCAGATGAAATAATAGTATAAAACTCAACCGACGCAGCCCTGCTAAAAACCTGTACCTTGAACGGGTGAATTTACTTTCTAGTCGATTAATCTCTGCAAAACGTTTCGATGTCATTCATCTACCATCATTATTTTTTTGCACCTGGTCCGTAGGTTTACAAGTAGTTGATTTAATAACCTTCTTCATGGTAAGTGATCGCAGTAAGCTGTGATCACTTACTTATTTTTATCTGATAATTCTGACTTACGAACAGTACGCTGCCAACCTTGAACATCTTTCTTCCCTATAACTATCCTGAGATAGAGCAATATCTTCCAAATAACAAATAACGGCGCAGTGAAAAGATAGAGCCATATTTTCAACGGCGCTTTTGCCGTTACCTGACCTGATAATACATAATAGACCAATCCAAGCCAGAGCAGCCAAGCCACCTGGACCAACAGAGGAACAAATAGATAAACACCCACCGTCACCATCAAAACCATAACCACCAAAAGAGACAGAGGGGGCACCACCAAGTCAACAAGGGCATGTAACCTGCTAAGACGCGGACGAACCAACAAATCCTTTATCAAGGCGGGAACATACCGCTTAAAAAGTAGCCACCTCCCTCCATCCCATCGTTGCCTCTGAACTTCGGCCTGTTTCCTATCCCCTGCCATCTCGCCAAATACCACAGCATCGGGATTAAAATGAACCAGGACATCATCACGAAGCAACATCAAAGAAAACTCCACATCCTCCACCACCGAATAAGCAGGCCATCCGTATTGCCTTATTATTTTAGTGTCGAAAGCCATACCATTACCCTTAAGAATTGCCGTTCCGCCAAGTTGATTAGCCCCTGCCAAACGCAAATTATTAAAAACATTCCACGCAGCAGAATTTAAGGCAGTGCGCCAATTATCTAGAGAATTACTTCCCTTGTAAAATCCCTGCACCACCTTCACTTCTGGAACAGAAAGGCTTTCAGCAATATGAATAAAAAAATCACCATCGACAATTGTATCCGCATCAATTACTACCAAACCCTGCGCATGCTGATACCGATCAACATGTTCTCGTAAAAACCAATCCAAGGCCTGACCCTTGCCTCGGTTCGCATCGTCCTGTCGACTAAACACTACAGCTCCTGCCTCTGCTGCCCGTTTAGCTGTAGCATCAGTGCAATTATCGGCAATTACCAAGACAGTTAATAAGTTATTTGGGTAGTTACTCCGTAAAATAGATTTAATAACAGTGCTTACCTGCCCCTCCTCATTGTGGGCGGGTATCACCACCGCCAGCCGCATTGATTGCGTTGTCTTCCCGATAACTTTCCGAAAAAAATAGGCCGCCGTAGCCACAATTACTAAGTAACCAACCACCAAGCACACATAGAGCAATAGCAAATAACATATAAGTTTAAACAACATGAGCTTTGGCTATAAAACATACTGTTGAAAGAGTTCGACCATTTTCTTATTATTATTTTCCAAATTATACTTCGCTACTACCTTTTGCCTGCCTTTGCGTCCCATCTCCTTTCGCATCTCGGCGTCCAGAAGTAGCCTTTCCAAAGCATCAGCAAGTTGTAAATGATCCGCAGGAGAAACCAAAATTCCATCTTTATCATTGGTGATTAGCTCTGGGATACCGGTGATCAAAGTTGAAACCACCGGAATCTCTTTAGCCATTGCTTCCATCAAAACAACCGGCACCCCTTCTGCAAAACTTGGCAACACGAAGATATCGGCCTTATCGTAATAATCACGCACCTGATGTTGTCCCAAAGCACCGGTAAAAAGGATACTATCTTGCAAGACCAACTCATTGGTCAATACCTGCAAAGATTGCATATCTTCTCCATCGCCAACCATAGTCAAATGAAAGGCAATGGCTCTTTGTTTTAAAACCTTTACGGCATTTACCAACACGTGCTGCCCCTTAGAAGGGACCAACCTGCCGACACATAAAATTTCCGGCTTATCTCCAGTGATATGCTCCACCGGGCGATACACCTCTGGATCCACACCACAACGAACTATCCGGATCTTTTCCCAATACTTATACGGCACAAGACGCTGAAGCTGACTTTTGGAATAATGACTAATACAACGGATAAATTGTGATTTTTTTATTTTTTCCGGCAAAAGATAGGTATCAACATTATAAAGCGCATCCGGTCCATGCACACTGACACTGAATGAAATATCTGCAAAGGCAGAAGCCAACATGGCTACTGTGGCAGCCGGGCTTGCAAAATGAACATGGATATGGAATGTTTTATTACTCAACATCCAGGCGACCAAAACTCCTGCTTCTGCCAAATACCCTACCGCTTTAATAATGCTCTTAGGCCCACGATAAACAAGGGCTAACCCTGCCCATAATAAGGCCCAATAGCAAACCGGATGCTTTAGAATAAGAGATAGATGGGCTCGAATAATCTCCCACGCCGAAGAATCTTTGATATATAAGGTCTCGTTAGCCTCCTCTTTCTCGGCACCGGTCATAACATGTAAATATGCCGGTTTACGAATTGATGCAGTTAAAACCGTGACCCCCTGATGCCTAAGTGAACATATTTCTCGAAAAATAAATGTGTGTGAAATTCCGGGATACTCGCTCACCAGATACGCCAATCTTGTTGCCATGTTCGCTACCACCTCATCACCTATTCATTGCTGCTCAAGCAGTCTTTTCAACATACTTGGGCCGCAACAATTACCAAACTTTTTTTAATGTTATATCAGCCGGTACAACACAGCTTCTTATTAGCAGTTTAGCACATTTTTAAATCTCTACAAATATACCTTCTACAATTAGAATCATATTCTTGTATCATCATTACATATTCTTAAACAACACAGAATTTATTCCCATATAATTATGGAGATTTAAGAATAAGATACTTTTGAAAGTATAACTTCCAAAGCAACAACAGCATAATACCGTTGCCTTTCAATAAAACTTATTACTTCGCAAGTAATGATTTCAAAACTATGGAACGATCTGTTTGAAGACAGTAAAATCTACAAACACTAGGACAGAACAATTATTAAGGATGATATTATTTTCAGGAAGAAAAAAAAATAAATAATAGGAAAGGAGATAACCTTTCACTAGTGCGGCATACTCGTACAAGCACTTTCGATCACTATAGCCCTTCTATGCAACAGGACACGGTCGTGCGAAGATATGGTATTGGTAAATAGTTACGACTCCGAGATCGGATATTTTTTTATTACAATACTAACCTCTATCTAATACTTGGTTGCCAAGTTATTAGAATTTCACGTCCTGGAGTGATCCAGCGTGGAGTAAAACCTCGCGAACAGGTGGTAAAAAGTTCATCAAAACGAGACTCCAGAACCTCCCTAATACATTGGTGGTGCTCATCAGCTAAAGGCCAAAAACTCCACTGGTCTCCCAAAAAACGACCAATAGCACCTTGAACTGCTGCTTCACGAGTCGATTCCGTAACAACTGGTGATGCCACCGGAAGAGGTAATACATAAATATCAGGCAAAATACCCAACTCCCACAACACATTCACCAGCTCTACGTGCCCAGGTACCATCTCTTCCTCTTCCCCATGTAAAAGACGGTAGAGCTCGCTGTTCCAAAACGGGGGAGGTGGACTATTCCCGGTTATAATTACACGTCGCGAACAGGCTTCTTCTAACTTCTTGATAAAAGGAACGATCTCCCTGGTCAAATAGGTAACGTGATTCACCAAGGCAACCGTACCCTCTGGAGAGTCCACTTCAAGCCAGTCACCGGTAACAATACGGACGTTGTCAATCCCAGCCCTTTCTGCGTTGGAAATAAACCCCGCACCCATAGACTCCGACGGCTCCACGTTAATAACCTCTCGACACCGCAATGCCAAGGGAAGCGACACTCGCCCGGCACCACCACCTACGTCAACCACCACGTCATCGGATTTAATTTGCGATGCAATAACTTCTAAGTTTGGATCAAGCGGCCGAAGAGGATCAGATTTCAATATGGGATGATCAACGGGCAACCCTCCAAAAAGATCTCCACCAGGATGCATCCCTCGAAGGCGAGTTCGTTGCGCAAGAACCGCATCAACCCTTGCAGCATAATGCTCAACTGCTGTTCTAGATTCCGTTACCGACATGATATTACCACAAATTTATTATTAAATATTTCAAACGAAGTGCTTTTAGGCTCATGAGTACTTACATACAACTTAAGCTACATAAAAAAGAGTACCTAATCAAAAGTTTAGCAACTAGCTAATTTAATGCTGTACAAATCCGTATGT
>JAOTSI010000009.1 GCA_029865005.1 Desulfobulbaceae bacterium | reverse complement strand
TCAACAACGTGTTGAGGCAGGATAATTACTTGCACCACCGTCCAAGGACTGATTACCCGTACGACTCCATACCAACAAGAAGCAACAAGAAAAAGACTGAATAATATTTTTATTGCTACTCGCCAGAGCCACTTCTTTTGTAGCAACTTAAAGATATTGTTTATTAAAGCCATTGACTCCCCACACCATAAGCAAACAACAATGGTTCAACTCCTTAATAGATTTCTAAAACTAAACATTAAAACAGCTAACGCTTAAAACTAACCTTTTGATTACAAAATCTTTTTTTGGACCCGAACAACCACCACAAACAAGCCCATTGAGTTACATCTTTTTCATCTAATGCCTGCGGTAATCATAAAGAATAATCCATTTAATATCAGATAACGGTATTAGTCTTGTGCCAAATTAATCTTAAGTCACAAATCTTAAAAGAAGAAATATATTTCTCCCTTAATTCTTCATCCTCAACAAATTTTCTCATGATTTGCATGGCTCGCTATGGATTTTTCTAGGCCCCCATGCTGCAACGCTGTTGACCTTAGCTTTTTTTTGATTACTTCAGGTTTTACCGGGCATCCTTAAAAAGTGCCCCTGCAGATTCCGGGTAGACTCAAAGTTTTGTAAAATTATGATTCCGATAAATTTACAACACACTGATTAATCATATAATAACATACGTTAATTATAAAATTACATTATCACTCAGAAAGCTGAACGCTAGATGATAACCATTCCTATTTAGCCTGAAATCGTGATATAGTATAAACAAAGAACTTCATCCTCCTGCCTAAACCCACCCCGGCAACAATGCCTAATTAGTGTCACATTCATTTGCGATTAAGCCGGGTTAGGGAATATATTTCTGACGTGATGTAATGAAAAAAGTCTTTATACTATTATATTTTATCATCATCCTGGGGTGGGCCCCCACAGATATCTATGCCGTTCCTGCCAACGATAATTATGTAAATAGCACCATTCTCACAGAGACTACAGGGACAATTACTTCTTCCAATCTTTTGGCTACTGCCGAGATTGGAGAACCTAACCATGGAGATGGAGATTCTTCTGCAAACTCTTCTATCTGGTTTAATTGGACAGCTCCGTTTTCGGGGGAAATCGTCTTTAACACCTTTGGAAGCGATTTCGACACGGTCATTGCCGCTTATACCGGTACTACAGTTGATAATCTAACCAAACTTGCAGAAAATGATGACCATGGGATGGATCTACAGAGCCTAATTACTTTTACAGCGATTACCGGAACCACCTACTCCATTGCTGTTGACGGCTTCTACACCGACCAGGGCAATGTCCTTCTAAATTGGGAAATTGCTGCAGCAAACGATAATTACATTGATGCTACTACCCTTACGGGAACCACCGGAACAATAAATGCAAACAATATCCTGGCAACCGCCGAAACGGATGAACCCAATCATGGTGATGGAAGTCCTTCGGCATTCTCATCAATCTGGTTCAGTTGGACTGCTCCATTCTCTGGCAGAATCGTCTTTAATACCTTTGGAAGTAGCTTTGATACAGTCATGGCCGTCTATACCGGCACCAGCGTTGACAACCTCACCAAACTAAAAGAAAATGATGATTTTGGGGCAGACTTTCAAAGTCTGGTTGTTTTTACTGCTCTTGCCGGGACCACCTACTCTATTGCCATAGACGGTTATGGTGGTGAACAAGGCAATGTGCTTATATATTGGGGAATAGCACCAGCAAATGATGATTTTACAGCTGCAACCATTCTTTCAGGAGTTACCGATAATGCGAATGCTAGCAATCTTGCTGCTTCCGCCGAGCCTGGAGAACCCAATCATGGAGATGGAGACTCTACTGCATACTCATCTATTTGGTTTAGCTGGACAGCACCATTCTCAGGCAATGTCGTTTTTAATACCTTTGGAAGTAGCTTTGACACAGTAATAGCCGCTTATACCGGCACAGCAATTGATAACCTCAACCAACTAACTGAAAATGATGATTCCGGGCCGGGATATCAAAGTTTAATTTCATTTACAGTTATTACAGGAACCACTTATTCTATTGCCATTGACGGATTCTATGGTGATCAAGGTGATGTACTTATAAATTTTGATCTTACTAAAAAGTTTCCCTGGCCTACTTTTCTTCCGGCAATCATGAACAGAACTAGACCGTAACAGTAAAGTAACCACTCACCACTAAGTGGATATATAAAGATTTAATCCAAGACCTCACCCACCCCCTCAATATTTTCCCCTGCAGTATTTAACAATTACATTCACTTATACCAAACAGCACTACCCACTACAAAATACGCCTTTAACTAGCTATAGGCATAAAACAAATCATCCTAAGCATAAACGTACGTTATTAAAATAAATACATTGCCCCATACCCTTTTCACGATATTACCATATCACTAGATTGCCGGGTCGGCACCTGTGACCACTTACAGATTCGCACCATATTAAATCAGCTATTTACGACCCCTGTGACCAGGTACTTTCATTCTTCTGAATGCCAGAAGATAAATCCTAGCATTTATCTTTGGGTCTCGGAAAAATAATGCGACCCATACATCCGAGAAAACCATGGGACAGGGCACTCTCCGACACTCTCAAAATTGACTATTATTACAAACTCTTTTTTAATTTGCTTTAACTATTCACCCAACCTATACTTTTCATAAGAGACTTAATTAACAATAAATTTATTTTATATATTTTATGCATACCCCCTAAACAACTGCTCAAGCAAGCATAACAACGAGCCAAAGACAATAACCAATGCCCATGAAATTCAACAAAACCAGACGATGGTTATGAAAAAAAACATTTGTCAACAAACATATACAAACGGAATTTTGGAACATCTAAACTTTGAATGCGAAGTGATGTTCCGTTATGCTTTGGCAAGCGGTTTACAGATTACTCCCGGTATCGCCGCAGCAATGTCCAAGACCGGAACGGAATTACACAAGAACCAAACAATCGAAGAGATGGACCATGATGAGACTTCAAACCCATCTCCTAATAGTTCTAATCACGAGCCAATAATCAACAGCTCCCTGTTCGGTGAACTGGTTGCTGCCCATAACGAACTGGCCCGCATCGTTGCACCAGCCACTCCACGTTCTCTGACGGTTACGGAAGGAGCTGCAAGAATCAAAAAAAAAGTTTTTACCACCATACCGCTGCTCAATCGCTTAATGAGTGCAGCGATCAGCTGTTTAATCATATTCATCTGGACAGGCTCCTCCGAGTACGTAGGCGTAGAAGGAGGCGGCAACATCTCCACTTCCTCAGGTTTACCCTTTCTTTTAAACCAGTTAAATTTTTTAGCAGCAGCCGGATTAGGCTCTTCTTTTTATGCCCTTTTCACAGTAAACCGTTTTGTAATTGAACGTACATACGAACCTGTTTTCGAGTCAGCCTATTGGATTCGATTCACCTTGGGTCTCATTTCAGGCACTATTCTCGCCAATTTCATCCAAATTAATATTAACCCTCAGGTCTCCGATGCCATGGAAAAAGCCACAGTTGCTATGCTGGGCGGCTTTTCCGCTGAAGCTGTTTATCGAATCCTCAATCGTCTCGTAGATGCGATAATCACCTTGGTAAGAGGCGGTACCAAAGAATATTCCACTTCCCGTGAGTTACTAGCCAAAACCAGGCTAAACGAGCAACATGAAAATCAGCGCATTGCTCTTGCTAACAACCTTGTGAGTTTACATGAAAAGATAAAATCAGAACCAGATAAAGAAATAGTAAGTCAACATCTTGCAAAAATAATTTCCGATCTTACCGGGGAAGTTGTTTTCTCCGACAACAAACCATCAAAAAAACCACCCGCCAAATAACTCATTAAAACAAGGAGAAGGTACCATCCTAACCAGTACCTGCATTGAACATGACAAAAAGTACGGTATGCACAACTAAATACCCAATCATCATGTTACACGGCCTAGCCGTCAGAGATGACATGATGAAATTATCATGGAGCAACCTCCGCTTACTACCACTTTCCTGTATGATACTCCTACCATGGCTCAAGTTACCATGGGGTAATATCCCACAACATTTAAAGGCTAACGGATCACTAATTTACTTTGGCGACCTTACTGGTTGGGGCTCCTACCGGAGTAATGCCAACTTATTAGTTTCTAAAGTTTATAATGTGTTAGCAGAAACTAACGCCGACAAAGTAAATATAATAGCCCATTCAAAAGGTGGAATCGACGCAAGGTATGCAATAAGCAAACTTAAAATAGGGGAAAAAGTCGCTAGCCTCACCACAATATCAACACCTCATAGGGGCAGTTGCATCGCCGATATCGCTACCCGTCTTATTCCTGAAGATAATCACATCATAGAACAAATAATTCGGCTTTTGGCTTGGTTAACTGGAGATCCAGAGCCTGCCGGGACTCAAGCCATCCAGGAACTCACCCGAGAACACATGTCAATATTCAACCAAGATGTCCCAGATTACCCAGGCACATATTATCAAAGTTACGGTTCAATAATGCAAGACAAGCTCAATGATATGTTTTTCATGCTCAATTACAACTTATTATTAAAAATAGAAGGTGATAATGACGGAATGGTTTCCGTTTTATCCTCTAAATGGGGGGATTTCCAAGAAACATTTACGGGAACGACAGACAACGTCGGCATTTCTCACTTGCAAATAACCGGATCGGCAAGAGACACGATTTCCGAGATAAATATTCCCGAAATATATATCGACATCGTAAAAAGAATTAAAAACATGGGCTATTAGTCAACTCTTAAATTTATTTTCCGAAACCCCTAGCACCAGGGCATAACAACATTTGTACTTGGTCACAGGGACTATAAATCATAGCCTTAATACACAACAAATTTATTTCTGGTTACAAGTTGTTCAGGTTTTGAGAATTGCAGCTGCTCAATATAGCCCATCTATGCTGGCAATACTGTTGCATTAAGGTTCACGAGGGTCGCTTTTAGTTTTACCGAGCACCCACAGGGGGATGCCTCTACACTGTCTCGGCAAGCAACAACTTTTTGCAAACAGATATCTATTTCCTTAAATCGACAGTGACTCACCCAGGCTCCTGGCTTAAATCATAAATGTAACAGAATAATATAACATAATGATTCTGTATAATATTTTTTTTATTACTTGAGAGCATTAAACTATACGGGCGGAGACACTCCCTAAATCAGTTGTATTTACAATTAATTAAAAATGTTTTTTATTTCCCTCTGATTTATCTGTACCCATAAGGAGATTGTGATGACAGATTATTTAAACAGTAAAAATTTTCCTTCAAAAAACCAAAAAGAAGACCAAGCCTTGGCTCAGTCGTTAAATGAGATTTTACGAAACGATTACCCTGGTAGTTTTTTTGAACTTTTGGGTACCTATAAAAATATATTAGCTGACAACAATCAACGTCACAAATGGGCCAATATAAATGAGAAGTTAATGGTATTATTTAAATGCGGCAAACATGAGCCTCTTGACGGACCCATGATTGGAGTTTCGATGTCCATACGGGACAGTGATTATTTTCAAGAAGCCGCCAAATTTTTCGGAAATAACCGTTCTGCAATTGCCCACATCGAATGGATGGCTACTTGTTGGAACTCTACCTTTGCCCATAGTGGGATCTGGATGGGAAAAACATTCGAACCGATTTCAAAAGAAAAATATGCTGAAAAATGCGGCCACTCTCCATCGGCACTAACCTCGTACAATAAGGAAACCACCCGCATTGGCCGTAACTTTTTTCGCACCCCCCATAAACCTAACTTACTCCACCTGGCTGGAGTACCCGTACTCACCAAGCTCTGGAATCTAAAAGATCGCCCTGACACTGTTGAAGCTAAGGGATTTGAGAGTGAACTATTGTTAGAAAATCTTGAAAAGGAAAAAGCTATCCCATACGAGAAATCAGGGGGTCTATTCCTTGCGTCCCCTGGCAGCTCCGTTGTGCCGGCGATGAAATCCAAATCGGTATACCAGCTTAATTATCGTTGGCCCGTTCTACAACCCAGCTACCCCCTGACCCTACTCATTGATGAACTTGTTCGAATTGATGAAGGGATATATTTGGGACAACTGGTAATGGCCACTAAACACTTCAGCCTCGGCACTTTAAAGGTACCTTTTTTACCACTTCATAAAAAACAAGAAATCGGTGAACCATACCAACCGGATCAGAACCATGGGTACGATTATGGATATCAAAATAATGGCTTTTTTCTCATGATTGATCCTTCCCATGCCCAAGAAGGCTACGCCGACAATGCTTTCCCTCAATTACGCCCCCACCCTGGTGAGAGGGGATATGTAGAGTTAGGTTATGATAAAAAAGTATCCCAAAAAACCTCAGATGCTATGAGTAGCGCCAAGTCAAAAGAGGATACGATATCAGCAATATCAGATTGGGCAGCTGGCTGGAAAAATAATGAGGGATTGAAACAAAAATTCACAACCTTTTGCCTGGAGCCCTCCCCTCAGGATACCGACTCGCAAGAAGAAATCCATAGCATGTTGCAGCCTGGCGAGTCCATATTGCAAATGCTTAAACGAATTCAAAAGGAAACCAGTGCCCAAACAAAATATGACGATTACATCGGCCATTTTGAAAAATTAAACAAACTTTTCCGGTGCGGAACGACTCCGAGGGTCAACAATGGCCTCTTTCAGGGAACCGGGAAAGGTTACAATACACGTTTAACCGCACTGGAAAATAGACAATGGTATGGCGAGAGGGAACCTTGCATTGGATTTGATTATTACCATGGTGCAACTCTTAATCTGCATTGGGGATTCAGCGATACCTGCCGTCCTCAAGTGGAATCGTTGTTAAGTGAGGACATTATTACGCCATCGGCAATCGCGGCATTGTTGCAAGCAAACCAACACCACCCTAATTTTCTAAATATTTTTTGGGCCAATATCGGAAGATTTATTTTCCCTTGGGCCGGAAAATCATATGAGAAAATAAGCGGCCGAAAACTCAGCATGCTGCTTGATGAAAGCGATGATTTAAAGGAAAGATATCCCCAAAGAGTCCATGAACTAAAATCCCATCTTGCCAGTTGGCCTCATTATAACTTAGTAAAAATGAATCAGCATCACCACTGGAGCCAACAAGGCCAATATGCAAAACATTTGCAAAGCGGCTCTTGGGACAAAGGTATGTCCGCTGAAGACCAAGCATTTTGGACCAAAGAGGCTGAGGAACGCTGGATTTTTGGCAATAATATTATAGACTCAAGAATACTTGATGCGGATGAAATATTTCGGATAATGGATATGAATTATCACACTCCAGAACAGCCACTCCAGGAACTTTCGGAAGCAGGACCTTCACCATTCGTACGGCAAGGTTATATATTTTTAGGTTTAGCTGATCAACACTCTATTCTTCCGATGAACAACGGGAAAAATAGTAAAAAACGCGTATTCCAGTTCCACTACCGCTATCCAATGATTGGTGGCCCAGTGCCCATTGGTGCCTGCTTAGATGAGTTAGTGGAAATCGCTCAAGGGTTATACCTGGGTCAACTTATCTATTCCACCGTTCCGTTAACGCCATTTCATTCCTCAACCAACCCCAAGGAGTATAAATACCAGCTATTTGGTTATTTCTTACTACTAGACAATGATTGGGAATATCATCGGCAGGCCATTAAATTTGATACCCTGAATTAATAACAAGTTGAATAGAAAAATAACGAGAGGAGAACAAGATGCAAATCGATTTTCATCATGGTGTTACCTATGTTATTGCGAGGCTGGCTGGTTTTGACCATCATAAAGGATTGATCGTAGCATACTGCTCACAATATGTTGACGATGCCACCGAAGAGGGCTTGGTCAACTTTAACAACGGTGCGATGTACCGACGAATAAAGTCTTCCCACAAGATGATCGGTTATGACAATTTCAACAAACTTGCCAATCATCAAGTTTGGATTCCGTTTCATTTTCTACCGGGTAATGGGGGCAAAAAGGCCGGAGACAATCCCGATGGAACATTTATAAATAAAATCATCTGCAGGCCCAATAGTCCAGTAGCCAAGGACATGGTACGCAACTGTATAAATGACCGAAACAAACCTTATGGACTCCATCGTCTTGGTGTGACCATGCATGTTTATGCCGACACCTGGGCTCACCAAGGTTTTGCCGGTGTTACTCATAAAATCAATAACATCACAGGGCTCTGCGATTTTGACAACCCAAACGATAAATTAGAAAGCAGATTATTACACTATTTCGGCAATAAGATATACAACGTCGCCTCAGGGTTTATCAATGATGCTCTACCGTTGGGCCACGGGGCCGCCTTGAGTTATCCAGATCAACCCTATTTAAAGTGGGAATATCACGACCATAATGGGCAGATAGTGGTCCGCGATAACACCGCTGAGTTTACAACTGCTGCCGATGAAATGTGCAAGGAGATGCAAAGATTTATTGCAGGTGATTCAGAAGCAGATGTCCCAGGCCTCCCCTATGATGACAAGCGACTCATTAATAGATTGATGAAGGAGATTAATGATAAAGAAGGAGAAGATCGTCATAAAAAGTGGCTGCACGCTATTGGACAAGGCGATTTCAGCTTTCCGGCCGTCACCTTAACCTACTCGGCTGAGCAACAAACTTCTTGGAAGAATCAAGCCCTAGATATTATCAACCAGCCAAATACAAAAAGCAAAAACCATGCATATGCTTACCATGATTCTTTTTTAGAAAGTCATTGGAAAAGGTTTCATGACGCTTTGCTTGCGCATCGTTTCAGTGTGGTTCATGACATCCTGCCCAATTATGGGATCTGTGCAGCATAATAAGGGTCGAAAAAAATAAAATATCCAAAAATCGAAGTCTGCACTTACCTGCTCAGGATAATTAGTCGGGTTCAAAAATAGGCAACCGGCGTATCGTATCATAATGTAACTGTTGCCTCTACAATGAAAACGCTAAAAGCAGTAAGATAGAACATGATACGGCCTGCATTGAGAGGCAATGCTGTTAACTTAAGACTTACAAGGGTCGCTTTCGGTTTTGCCGGGTAGCCACAGGGGGCCACCCCTACAGCTCCTGGGTAGATTCAACGTTTCATAAAAATAAAAACTTTTGCTTAAGTCGACAGTATTGGCATTTAGAGGCCGCAATACTTGAGATTGTCCATATTACGTGGACCGATTAGCCAGCTTAAACACGAATGATAAGGAACACAAAATAAATAAATTCCGTAATTATCGTGTTCGAATTTAGGTCGGACTTGTTCGATACAGTTGAGCAAAACCGCAAGCATAGCAGCGCTACGTCGAGGATTTTGCGACCTGAAGAGCAAAAAAATATGGCCTGAAGGCGGACGCGAGAATAGGAAGTTATTTATTTTGCTTTCCTAAGCTTAACAAGTATATTTCCTGTCATTACTCTTCATCCAAATCATCAAATTTTTGACGAATCTCTTCCAAATTCTTTTTATATTCTTCGCCATCACCGTATTCAAAAAAATATTTATATCGGCTATGAATGGTACTGATTTTGCGAGCATGTTTGATAGGACACCAATATTGCTCCGTTCTGGCTGCAATTTCTTGCACATACGAGATAAGACCATTAAAATATCCGCAATACATGCAGTTCACTTTTTCTATCAAGTTAAGATAGGCCAGCGAATGACGATCCACAATGATATAGTCCTTTCGCTTCACTTTGGGGATTCCATACACCGGAAAGCAAAGTGCCTGATAAATTGACACGAACATATCCATTATCAATGCTGGCAACAAACAGGACCAGATAATCACCCCAGAGAGCGTATGAAGAAGGGGAGCATGAAAAATATATGCGCCGAGGGTGGTGGATAATGTTTTTTGAACTTGTTTTACCGATTCCTCAAAATAGATTCTTTTCCCCTGAATTTTGTAATAATATTCAGTTTCTTTTTTTTGTATTTCTTGACTGAGTTCGTTTTCCAACCGCTTTATTTCTGAAATGAGTTCATCAATTTTTTTCATATTATCACAAAATGATTTTTTGTCTCAGAGCTTAACTTGCAACCTTGAAAATAATTTAACCAGACAGTTGCAACTCACACCACCAGCTACCAACTAATTAACTTAACACAACAATAACACCGTAAAATTTAGTCGTCTTTCTACAACAAATCTTCATTAAGCCCATTTGTTTCCCACAAATTTTGCGACTAATTAAAAAAAAAATTATTTATGATAATTATGCCCTGCTTTGATGGTGCAGGCGCGATAAAGCTGTTCCAGTAAGATGAAGCGGCTCATTTCATGAGTAAAGGTGAGACGGGATAAAGAAAGAAGCAAGTCAGCTTCTTGAATGACACTTTCATGCAGCCCAAGATGGCCGCCAATTAAAAAATATATGGTCCGCAACCCTTGCTGCTCCCAACCAGAGAGGATAGTTGCAAGCTCCTCGGAATCCGGTTGTTTTCCACGCGGATCAAGAGCCACTCTAAGCAAACCGTCTTTGCTGGCTTCCAGCAACATCTCGGCATCCTTTCGTTTTATTGTCTCTTCATCGCCTTTTTTAGCATGTTTCTCTTTGAGCACTACCAACTTAGTTGGAACAAAACGATTAAGTCGCTCTGCATAATCACGGACTGCTTGATCGAGATATTTTTCTCTGGTTTTCCCGAGAAAAAGCAAAGTAAATTTCATCGCTCCCCTTTGCGACCGGACACAACAGTACCAGATGCAAGAAGCTCACGTAGAATTTGACAAAACTCATCATATCCAATTTCCTGATTAATACCTGGACATGATTGGCGAATAGTCTCGAAATTATTGCTATCGCCAAGAATACTGGGATGCAAGGGCCATTGACGACAACGCCACGGTCGTCCCTTATGAACCGTACAACCTTTTTCGTCACTATAAAAAATACAATGCCCGTCAGTGATCCGCATTTGAATGACATTGCCTGTTTTTCGTAAATATGTTGCCAACAACCCAGAGAGCTCCATACCCAGCTCTTCACCCATATTACTTTGATCCATATGATCCAGAGATACAGTTGTTTCTCCGTGACAACAGTAACCACACATTGTACAAGAAAAAATGCTAGCCAACTTATCATTATTATTCACAGTCATTTTATTTAGGGCTACAAGACCAACCGATTGTTAACATTATAAACAAAAGCGTGTCGCACCGAAACCGGCAGACACGCTATCCACACTAATAATACATTCTAAAATCAGGCGTTACCAACCACATCGCTGAATGCTGAAATATCAATACCATATTTTGCAGCCGCCTTTTTCCACTTTAAATCGTCCGGGGTATTAAACAACACATCAAAATCCCCTGGCAAGGAAAGCCAACTATTATCTAAAAGTTCTGTTTCCAGTTGCCCTGGTGCCCAGCCCGCATAACCAAGACAAAAAATATAGTGTTTCGGACCTTGCCCTTCACCGATATCCCGTAACAACTTTGTTTCCCGGGACAAAAATATGTCAGGACACACTTCCAACGCACTTTTTGCTTTGTAATCCTTACTAAAAAGAACAAAACCGGCATCCATTTCCACCGGCCCTCCAATATAAATTGGCGGGGTAAACCCTGGAGGTATAGACATTTCAGCGGCGTGCAAAATATCTGCCAATGTTACAGAATAATTAGGATTGTTAACCACCAGCCCCATAGCGCCTTCTTCATTATGAGCACAGATATAAATAACCTGCTGCTGAAAACGCGGATCCGGCATCTGAGGAGTTGATATTAGAAAATGTCCACTGAGGCTATCCATTTAATCCACCTTAAATCCACTTACGCCTTGAGGGCATTCACATATATGCTTTGCTTCACAGACTAATGGAAGATTGTGACAACAAGAACCCTTTACAAAATAGTATCACCGCACCCTCAACATAGCAATAGGGGATATAGCGACTCTCGACCTTTAACACTAAAAATTCCGCTTTAACTAGCTAACCAGACACTTGCTGATAACCTCATCCACATCCCGCGACAACTTCTTTTTGGCCCCTATTTTTTCCAACTGCCCACGCATGAGATCTTGCCGTCCAAGATCATACCGACGCCAAGTGGTAAACGGGGTAAGTAGTCGGGAAGCTATTTGAGGATTGCGATCATCAAGCTCAATCACAAAATCAGCTAAAAAACTATACCCTTCACCGGATTGGTGATGAAATTGAGCTTGATTAGCCGTACAAAAGGCCCCGATTAAGGCCCGAATCTTATTTGGGTTGGTAACACTAAAGGATTCATGTTTCATGAGCTCCCGCACCTTATCCAGAGAGCCGGGCAAAGTACAGATAGCCTGCAAAGTAAGCCACTTATCCATTACAAGGGGGTCATGGTGCCATTTCCCATGGAAATCATCCAGCAACTCATCACCCTTAGCCCTATCACAATTGACCACCGCCCTTAGGGCCGCAAGCTTATCAGTCATATTATTGCTTTCCAAGTAATGGCGTTCACCCTTTTCCAACATATCACTGTTAACTTTATTCTCAGCGCCCGACGCCAGAAGGTAAGAAAGACAGGTATTGCGCAGACTGCGCTTACCAGCATCATCGGCATGATATCGATAAGGGCCGGGTACGACATTTTTTTCATAAACCGCAAGCAATGATTCACGACAATGTTCTGCCAACCCATAACGAAACATATTCCGTACTTGAAATATGGCTTCTGGATCAATCTCCTTCACCTGTTGATTAAGCCAATTTTCACCGGGAAGTTCCATGGCCAGAGCTACTAGAGCGGGATCCGAATCATCGGCGAGCAAAGCTTCAAAAGCCTCCACAAACAGCCCAGGAACCGCCTCCGTAGCCTCCCCTAAACCATAGGAGCCGATCCGTTCCAGTAAATATTTAACTGCCAACTCCTGACCCGCACTCCAACGATTAAACGGATCAGTATCATGGGCCATAAGAAAGGCCAAATCCTCTTGGCAAAGCTCTGCTTTCACCTTTACCGGCGCAGAAAAATCACGCAACAGGGAAAGAACCGGTCGTTCTTTGACCCCCTCAAAAACATAGGTTGAACGTTGTTCCTTAAGATTAACCAGTTTAGTTGAAGTAGCTTTGCCATCAGCACCACGAAGCTGCAAAGCTATATCGTTTCCTTGCTTATCCAGCAAACCTAAAGCAACCGGGATATGGAATGGTTCTTTTTTAGAACATCCAGGCGATGGCTCATTAACTTGGCTAAGTTCCAAGGTATAACACTGGGTTTCTGCGTCATAATTACCGCATGCAATTAAGGTAGGAGTTCCGGCCTGGGAGTACCAGCGTTTAAAAACCTCTGCATCAAATCCGCCACCATCAACCATGGCCTGTACGAAATCATCACAGGTCACAGCCTGAGAGTCGTGCCGGTCAAAATAGAGATCCATCCCGGCCCGGAACTTTTCTGGTCCCATCAAGGTATGCATCATCCGAATCACTTCAGCACCCTTATTATAGACGGTCAACGTATAGAAATTATTAATCTCCATATAAGAAGCGGGCCGAACCGGATGGGCCATGGGGCCGGAATCTTCACGAAATTGAAAATCTCGAATAACCCGCACCTCGTTTATTCGCTTAACCGCCCTGGAAGCCATGTCCGAGGAAAACTCCTGATCACGAAATACAGTCAGACCCTCTTTGAGACTTAACTGGAACCAATCCCGACAGGTGATTCGATTACCTGTCCAGTTATGAAAATACTCATGGCCAATAACCCCCTCAATACCCTCATAATCTTGATCAGTAGCGGTTTCCGGCAAAGCCAATACATACTTAGAATTAAAGACATTAAGCCCTTTATTCTCCATGGCCCCCATATTAAAATCATCTACTGCCACAATCATATATATATCTAGGTCATACTCCCTACCAAAAACCTGTTCATCCCACTTCATTGATTTTATAAGGGATTGCATGGCATGGCTGCATTTATCCTTATTACGCTGCTCCACATAGATATGCAGAGCCACCTCGCGACCCGAGACAGTGGTAAAACTATCGGAAATTTGCACCAGATCACCGGCAACAAGGGCGAAAAGATAACACGGTTTTTTAAAGGGATCCCGCCAAGTCACATAATGACGGTTATTATCAAGATCTCCTCGCGCCACTGGATTACCATTGGAGAGTAAAACCGGATATTTGGTTTTATCTCCCACAATGGTAGTGGTAAAAAGGGCCATCACATCGGGCCGATCGGGGAAAAAAGTGATTCTCCGAAACCCTTCCGGCTCACACTGGGTGCAAAAATTACCATTGGAGAGGTAGAGCCCTTCAAGAGCGGTGTTATTTAACGGATCAATGATGATTTCAGACTGTAGCTCAAAGGCAGCAGGGACATTTTCCACCCGTAACTCACCATCAGCATATGTATAACTATCAGAACTTAAAGTTTGACCATCAAGCCGCAAAGAGAGAAGCTGCATATTCTCACCCTGTAGAGCCAGTACCTCGTCTGCATCATATTTTGAACTATTGCGCCGACACCATAAAGTGGAGATCACCTTGGTTTCATGCTCATGCAACTCAAAGCGAAGATCAACTTTATCCACATAAAAGGCTGGCTCGCTATAATCTTTTAAATAAATAACTTTATGTTCTTGCGAAAACATTTTGTCCCCATGTATGGTGATGGTAGTCGGAATAACTTGACGTACCAGTTTAATTACTATAAATATTAACGTTACTTTTCAACACAATAGCATAGTATCTCAGAGAGGCACAAGAACCAATCTTCTCGTTTTCTGCTTTCGCCTCCCGGACACCCATAATTTTTTACAGGATTAACTTACCATGGAATGGATTGTTTCCCCTGAAGCATGGATCGCTCTCTTTACCCTCACCGCCTTGGAAATCATCCTGGGAATCGATAATATAATCTTTATCGCCATATTGGCAGATCGACTTCCCAAAAATCAACAAGCAAAAGGCAGAACCATTGGGTTGGCAATGGCCATGCTCACCAGGATCGCCCTGCTTTTTTCCATTACTTTGGTCATGCGCTTAACCGAACCGCTATTTACTATTTTTTCGCTAGATTTCTCTGGTCACAGTTTGATTCTGTTTGGCGGAGGGCTTTTTCTTCTCGGTAAGTCAACTCTAGAAATTCACAATAGCCTGGAAGGAGAAGAAGAACACGAGGATGAGACAACTATCCGGGGGAAAGCTTCTTTTTTCTCTATTATTACCCAAATCATGATTTTTGATATCGTTTTTTCTTTGGATTCGGTAATTACCGCCATCGGCCTATCGGAACATTTACCGGTCATGATCCTTGCCATTATCATAGCAGTTATCTTTATGATGTTTCTTGCCGGTAAAATCGCTGCTTTTGTCGAAGCACACCCCACGTTTAAGGTGTTAGCCCTTAGCTTTCTTAGCCTAATCGGCTTAGCCCTGATAGGGGAGAGCTTTTCCATGCATATCCCCAAAGGATACATCTACTTTGCCATGGGATTTTCAGCCACCGTGGAAATGCTCAATATGCGCTTACGTAAACCTAAAGCCGAACCGATTAAGTTACGCAAAGGACACAATTAATGGAGTGACGCTTCCTTACGATCATTGCTCTGCTGATCTACCGACAACAATATCATGGTGATACTAGAGAAATTAACCAGAAAACCATTATCAAACAAGCGCTTTACTAGACCCACGACCCTTAGACACCGCTCTGTAGTATAATGATCATACAAACTGCCAACCAAAGGATAACGGTCACAAACAACTGTAAATCATTTAACAACACATCCGATGGCGATTCACCCCCTTCCAACGATTCAACGATGTACCAATAGCGAAATATTCCATAAAGCACAAAAGGAATGGTCACTACCATATTTGGTCGTTCAGTTATTACAAAAAGACTATAAAACAATAGGCAACCGGTGGAAGAGACTTCAGCATACCGTTCCACCAAGGGTACGGTATAGCTATCGAGTACCTTTCTGCTCTGGCTACCGCGAAAAAGAAGTTCCTGCCGCCTTTTAACAGCTGCCAGATAGAGGGCTAAACACAAGGTAGTAACAAACATCCAACCAGAGACTGGTACTCCCAGGGCCTCGGCACCAGCATAAACCCTTAACACGAAACCAAAAGCAATGGTAAATATATCAATAACCGGTTGATGTTTAAGATACAGTGAATAAACGGTATTCAACGCCATATAGCAACCGATCACAATAACCGTTGAGGGCAGATACAAAAAACCAGCCCCTAAAATAATCACTAGCAGCATAGCTAAAAAGATAGCTTGGCGAACATTTACCGTCCCAGCAGCCAAAGGCCTAGTTTTTGATTTTACCGGATGACTTCGATCACGCTCAATATCACATATATCATTAATAATATATACAATTGACGACGCAATACAAAATAAAAAAGATGCAAAAAGTGATTTGGCAATAGAATGAGGTATAGTGAACTCACCGGCAAAAATAAGGGGAGCCAGTACAAAACCATTTTTGACCCACTGTTTAGGACGCATAAGCTGCAAAAGACCCTTGGCAGCAGCCCCACTACCCCTCCTTAAATAGCTTATAAATATTTTTTTTTCTTTCACAATAATATATTATTATAAGATTAATTTATTTAACAAAGACAAAGCGGCGCACAAATAAAATTATAAATTTAATAAAGTACAACATCAACTTAGTTTAACATTGAGTTACCCAATACATCCTTATACCTTATCATACGATCCATAACCAGCTGACTAGATACAACCCTAGACTATAACTAACCACAATCTAAATTATTTTTTGTATTATCCGCTGCTCGCTATAAATTACTTGTGCATGCAGGAGCAACCACTTGAAGATGAGTTACCTGTGACCACTTACTTATATTTTGCTTTTAATATTCTCTTTTTTTCTTCTATGTGAGGTTACTTATGCTATTAGCCGGATGGGGTAAATACCCGGTTATTGATGTTGATTTAAAAACGCCTAAATCCATAGAGGCAATTGGTGAAATACTATCACACCAAGCTACTACCACTATAGCACGTGGTATGGGAAGAAGTTACGGTGACAGCTCCTTGGCACAGCAAGTAATCTCATCACAATATTTAGACCATTTTCTCTCGTTTGATACAGAAAATGGTCTACTGCGCTGCCGGGCAGGGGTAAGCCTGAATGAGATATTACGTCTTTTTGTCCCCAAAGGTTGGTTTTTACCAGTTACTCCTGGCACCAAATACATCTCCATCGGAGGTGCTATAGCAGCTGACGTGCATGGTAAAAACCATCATTGTCACGGTACATTTTGTGACCATATTCGTTCGTTACAACTAATTCTGGCTTCTGGAGAAACAATAGCCTGTTCCGCCGAGGAAAATAAAAACTTATTTCATGCCACTTGCGGTGGCATGGGACTCACTGGCATAATCACCGAAGCGGTTATCAAACTAAAACCAATTACCAGTTCACACATCATGGAGACTACTTACAAAGCCTCTAATCTAGATGAAGCCTTTAATCTTTTTGAGCAACATGAACAAGTCACCTATTCGGTAGCCTGGATTGACTGTCTAGCCAGAGGCGAGAAACTAGGACGCTCTCTTATAATGCTCGGAGAGCACACATCAGCAGGGAAACTCATTACTGGCAGTAATAAAGCTATAACCATCCCGATTGATCTCCCGGGATGGTTGCTTAACAAATACTCCATCCAAACATTTAACTTCCTATACTACAACCGACTAAGGCAAAACAAACGAGAACATACCATTCATTACGAACCTTTCTTTTACCCTTTAGACACCATTCATCAGTGGAATAATATATACGGCAAAAACGGCTTCACCCAATACCAATTTGTTTTACCTACTTCCGCTGGCCGCGAGGGCATGAAAACCATACTTAAAAAAATCGCTGATTCTGGACGCGGTTCTTTTCTTGCGGTTCTTAAAGCATTTGGCCCGGAAAATAATAATTATCTTTCCTTTCCCATCAAAGGATATACCTTGGCTTTGGATTTCAAAATCGATAAAGGATTATTTTCATTTCTTGACGAACTCGACGCCATTGTTCTAGATCATGGAGGAAGACTATACTTGGCCAAAGACGTACGAATGAATGAAAAAACGTTTAAAAAAAGCTATCCCCTTTGGGCATCCTTTCAAGAAGTAAGACAACATTACGGAGCTATACCTATTTTTAGTTCCAAGCAAGCACAACGTATTGGATTATAAAATGAAAAAAATATTAATAATAGGTGCTACCTCTGCCATTGCCGAGGCCGTAGCCAGGCTATTTGCCAAGCAAGGTAATAGACTTTATCTGCTAGCCAGAAACAAAGAAAGGCTTACCGCCATGGCCACTGACCTTACTATACGCGGCGCTGAAGCTGTTAATTACGCCAGCATTGATGTTAATAATTTTTATGACCACAGCCTATTACTTAATGAAGCAATAGAAAAACTCGATGGTATAGATATTGTACTTATCGCCCACGGCACTCTTCCCAGTCAAAAAATTTGCGAAAATGATTTCGGAACCACTCTGAAGGAATTCAATACCAATGGACTATCTACCCTTTCTCTCCTCACCCACCTAGCAAATTATATGGAAAGTAAAAATCATGGAACAATCGCAGTTATTAGCTCGGTAGCTGGAGACAGAGGCCGACAATCCAACTATATATACGGTGCTGCCAAAGGGATGGTAACAATTTTTCTCCAAGGTCTACGAAATCGACTCCAAAACTCAGGGGTACAGGTCATGACCATTAAGCCTGGGTTTGTGGACACCCCAATGACCGTTGATTTCAAAAAAGGATTATTATGGGCCTCTCCCGATCAGGTAGCCTCCGACATTATCAAAGGTATAGATAAAAAATGTGACACCCTCTACACCCCATTTTTTTGGCGCTATATCATGTTGATCATCAAGGCAATTCCGGAAAACATTTTCAAGAAGCTCTCCCTTTAACCACACCTCATAAGCATTCGGTCTGAAATAGATTATCGTGATCGAATACAAATAAATATGGATCTATCCGGGTTTCCAAAATGGTGTATTGTACTAAAAATATAGGTCTAAAGCCCCTGTTGCTTTTGAGCTTAAGGTTGAAGGAATCTACAATCGAAAAACACTATAGTTATTGAGGCATAGAACCTCACGATTTCTTGAACAGAATTTTTCGCTTCTATGCTCTGTCATACTGTTATATTTGAAGAAAATACCGTTTGAAAAACTCGGATATAGCCATAAATATTTAAATCCTCCCCCCCCCCACACTTCAAGATTCCCCAAAAAACATTGAATTACTTCATAGTATACTTTTTAAGAATCACGAAAAACTTTAAATATCACGTAATAGTACTCTAGCCTTACCTGAACCTGATCCTTAGTCTTCTTAAAAAGAAAAAATCAAATATACGGGAAGACAATGCAACTATTACCCCGACAAAGAATCCGGTAAAAACGTCAAGCAGGTAAACGACGTACCACGAAACAAATCCTCGTAATTTCTTGAAAGTTCCTAGTATATTAAGACTTAGCATACAACGTTTTTTGCACAACCGAGATAAAATCCTCTACCTGAAAAGGCTTATGAATAACCCCGCAAAATCCATACTTTTGGTAATGGGCCATAACGGGAGCATTTGAATAGCCACTTGATACAATAATTTTAGCATTAGGATCAATAGCCAAAATTTCTACAGCCGCCTCTTCTCCCCCCATCCCACCGGGTATAGTTAAATCCATGATAACCAAATCAACCGGCTCAGCCCCTATACGTTTTTCCTTATAAATACGTACAGCCTCAGCTCCTTCTTCCGCCAGCAAGACATTATAGCCAAACTGTTCTAAAATAGAACTTGCTATATTTCGGACCAGATCATCATCATCCATCACCAAAACCATATACGAGGAGGTAGTAACTTCAGAATCACAAGCGACCTTCTCTTCTAAGCATACAATATCATTTTTTTTTGAAGCAGGAAGATATATATCAAAGGTGGCACCTTGCTTAGCGACTGAAGAAACAGCAATATGACCACCATGTTTCTTAACGATAGAATGACATATTGCTAAGCCTAGGCCATTACCATTTTCCTTTGTTGTTATATATGGATCAAATATCTTATCTTTTATTTTACCTGACATACCTCCCCCCTGATCGGTTATAGCAATATGCACAAATCGACCATTTCCATGAGGAAAAAGAGAAAACGATTCATTATAAGAATTCTCACACACTACGTAGATAACACCTTTATTATCCATTGCTTGCCTAGCATTAAGAATTATGTTTTGAATAACCTGACTAATCTGCCCTAAGTCCACCTCCGCCGGCCACAAGTCATCCGCAATCTTATAATTACATTTAATGGAGCTACCACGTAGAATAAACCCTGAACACTCCTGTACAACTTCCTGTATTCGGTGTGCTTTCTTGACAGGATCTCCTCCTCGAGAAAAGGTAAGTAACTGATTAGTAAGTCCACTTGCCCTCTTGGACCCCTTTTGCGCCTCAGCTAACAACATACATACCTGAGAATCTTTAGGGGTTTTCCTGAGCGCCAAGCTTATATTACCCATAATTGCCACCAGAATATTATTGAAATCATGTGCAATACCGCCAGCCAAGATACCAACTGCTTCAAGTTTCCTAGCTTTAAGCAGCTCCTCTCCCATTCTTTCACTATCCTCCATCTGCTCGCGCAGATGCTCATTGGCAAGGGTCAGCTCAATTGTCCGTTCATTTACTTTACGTTCTAAATTACGCTGATGTTGCTCCAACTCACATTCAATTTCTTTACGCTTGATTATATCAGCCTCAAGCATCGAATTACTCGCTTCAAGGGCCGTATTCAGCTTCTGCAATTCAGACGTTTTCTCTACTACTTGGTTTTGAAGAGTTTGATGAAAAATCTCCCTTTCATAGCTATATAAAGACAATTGATGCTGAAAAAGTGAAAAAGAATTACGCAACTCCTCCACCTCATCTCCTACTACTTCCGCAGACACAACACCTGGAAAACCAGCTTTAGGTCGATATTTACCCCTAAGCTCAGTTATCTGTCCGGTGAGGGTTACTAACGGAGTCGTCACTGTTTTTATAATAAAAAAGCTAGAGACGGCAAATAGAATCACGCCAAACGTAACTAGGATCATATTAAATGATCTTAACTTGTCAGTTAATAGGCCGATTACCTCTTCAGGTTGAGAATAAATTAATATATAATCTAAGTTTCCATAACTGAATTTACTATATATTAACGTAGTATCCTTCCGATCATGTTGTTTATCCAACCAGCCATATTTTTCAGTCATTAAATCAACCGCCTTAAATTCAGATAATTGAACACGAAAATAATTAGTTATCTCATCATCGGATCCAACCAAAACCCCGGCACTCTCAGAAATCAATACAATTTTAACTTCCTCACTAATATATCTTTTTAGCAATGGCACAATTCCACGAAAAGATAATCGTCCCCATAAGACCCCCGCCAGTTGATCTCCAGAACGTGAACTGATAGGGACGGATACATCAATAAGAGGGAAACGATCATTTGGGAACCAGTCTATATTTCCCCAAAACGAGATATGTTTTTCCATCGGCATATTGTAGATATCGGAATTAGTATAATCACCCAATGAGACAGGTAACTTATTAGTGGGGTATTTCTCCACTCGTTTCCACTCTCTCCCCTCACTATTTAGCACGGAAAGATGCAATAACTCACCCACATGATCGAGTAAACTATGCATTGGGACAATACACTCCGGGGAATTTTCCTCATCCCATGGAACCACAGTTGTCAACAAATACAACTCGCTTTCAATATTTTGAAAATAGTGAATAATATCCTTTTCTGCCTGATAAAGTCTTTCCCGAGTTTGACTGCGGTAGAGCGCCCTAAAATGTTCACTGAAAGCAGAAGCGCTATATAGATGATACGTCGCAATAATAACAAAAAATGGCAAAAAGGTAGCCACTTGAATCTTGTTTGATAATTTCATAAAATTTCTTCCGGCAAATCAGGACAAATGATCCCGTTGTTTGGTTCCTAGTTAATCCCAGAAATGTCAACTACGATTTCATTAATGACACTAGAACAGCTTTCCACACATACATCATGTCAACTATTGACAATGAAATAATCGCTCAGCTCTCACCTAACAGCTTAATTATAAACGCTTTTCGAAGTACAATTATAATTAGGATCAAAGACTGATAACAAGCACAAGCCAACTTCAATTGTTAATTAACTACCTTTTACAACATACTTTTTCGATATGCATTCGTTCATTATCCAATTAATTCATCCAGTGAATTATTGATCTTTTCTTTTCTCATTATAACCTTGCCACGCAGCTTTTTCAGATATTATATTCAAAAATAATTTGAAATTTCAAATAAAATACAATTGCCCACCGCAAAATGGCTTCCATTGCTAAAACCCTTTAAAATAATGTACCCCATTAATTGCCAGATAAAACATATACTATCATTAACTTACAAAGCGTATTCATATATACCACCGTTTTTGTCAATCACCAACAACCTAAAATAATATAGGTTTTTAAATATCATACATGACAATTTGTCATTAATAAGATATCATACATGACAACACAAACACTTCCCAAAATACCATGCCAATAATGTGCCGCAGAGGTTTTCCTATATTCGAAGCACCAGCCATCTTTTATCAAGAATATTTAAGCCAAAGTACAAAATTATCTTTTATAAGATATATCAAATTTAGTCGAAACTTTAGTCTCCTATAACGACAAATTCAAAGCAAAGGGTTCTGGGTCGACCTCTCAATTATTTTTTTACTTAAAAAAGGGCCATTCCATGGTATGGTGCGAACCTTTAAAAATCGAAATCCATTGTCGGCAAAATAAAAATGACCGTATCAGCACATACTCAGACACTCACACCTGTCATCTCATCACTCTCAGATTTTGAGCAGATTTTTATCCAGTTTATATCTATTGTATATGAACCTGTATCTAATATCTTTTTGGCAGATTGCTTTCTCAAAACTGAAATTCTTGATGATGGTCGACGACCTGGCAAAGACGAACTCTATGCCAGTATCACCAAATTTCATGAATTGAAATTGCTCAACCAGTACAACCAAACCAAACCAGAGATTGTCGAATATCTCATTAGAGCTTCCATCGAGCAAGGCCATTTCTCTAAACTGGCTGGAGTCATTGAGCAGAAAATACCTGTTTCTTACCTCTACGGAAAGTGGTCCACAAGATGTTGGCGTGCCATGCGAGAGTTTAGGATTGGTGTTTATTCTGGTGATTTTGAAAAAATAGATAACGCCCAGCAATTTATTAATGAGCAATGCTTAGAGCATTTTGATAATAAAACCCCTGCGGTTCTCATCGCTGCCGATAATTTTGACCCTGAATGGTTTGGTAGCCTCCCAAGCTCCCTACAATTTTATCTTCTTGATCATATTCTTCGCTATTCTATCGAACAGCTTCAACCAATAGATGAAATAATAGAATATCTATCAGATCTATCGGCTCTAAAAATATCCGAACTAGAACAAGTTCCATTCCACCGCATGCTCGCCGGACATCTCATATACATGGGTCGGTTTGATCTGTTACAACGTCTTCTTACCGAACACGAGGAATCTTTTTGCGCCTCGGGCTTTTCCGGGACCTTAGCTTTTTTACAAGGAGACACCGAAAAAGCTCTGGAGCTTTTTGATCTTGATCTCCAACAACTCAAAAAATTCTTTGACCAAGAAGATATTTTTTTCGTCGGCATTACAGGTGTTTTTTATCTATTAGCGCTTCTGTCAGGTAGTAAATCCAATACACAACTAGTACTCACCCACCTCTCAACAGTGCTAACTAATTACCAAGGATCCCCTGAGGAAACCTCGTTCAGATTCATTGAAGCAGTGGTCAATCATAGCCAAGGCGTGATTCCAGACATGGTTAAACTCACCGAGAAACTTATCGAGAATAAGCGCAGCTTGACCACTCTCTTCGCCCTTACTTGCCTCCATTGGCTTGGCGTTGAGATACCAGATGAATACCGAAAAAAATTAATTGAACTCCATGAACAGGGACACAAAAGCTCTCTACACTGGCTCTCCATGGAAGCAGGCTTCCTACTCTCCCTACTAGGAGATAACTATCTACAATACAAAGAGCAGGCAGAAGCACTACGCAGTCAACTTAATTGTCGATCCATTACCGAAATATATATTCCGGAAAATTCTTGGAAACAAAGCCTTCAAGAACTGATTAATGTTTCCAGCAAAGCACGCGAGCCTGAGAGAACAAATCGTTTGGCCTGGTTTGTAGAATTCGGTAATAACTCGCTTCAAATATCCTGTAAAGAACAGAAAAAAACAACAAGCGGGAAATGGAGCAAGGGACGTTCGGTTTCTCTTAACAGATTGATGAAAAACCCAAACTTGGAATTTCTCTCTAACCAGGATCGAAAAATATGTAGCGCCTTGCACAAAATCGATGACGATGCCGGAGAGAATGGTGAATGCTCCTTTGACATGGACCATGCATTAATTGAACTCATCAGTCATCCCCACGTTTTTCTCGAAGCATCTCCTTCCACCCCGGTTGAATTAGTTGCCGGAGAACCAGAGCTCATGGTGGAGGAACAAGGAGAATCACTTTTTATTTGCTTTACCCAAGACATAGGGGAAGGTAACGTTGCGGTATGGCGCGAGACACCAACCCGCTTTAGAATTATGCAAATCACCGACGAACACCGTCAGGTTGCCGCTATAACTGGAAGAAACGGACTACGCGTTCCAATGGAAGCCAGTGATCAGGTATTGGATGCTATAAGTAAAATTGCATCCTTTATGACCGTTCACACATCCATTGACATCGGCACGTATAAACAACAAGCCGATGTGGTGGATGCAGACCCTATTATCCATATCCATATCATTCCCTACGGATCAGGATTTCGACTGGAAATGTTTGTTCAACCATTTTCAAATGTCGGCCCTTATCTTAAACCCGGCAGCGGAGTGGCCACCGTATTTGCCGAAATAGACGGACGTCGACTACAGACCAAGCGTGATTTAGCCTTAGAAGAGACTACTGCACGTGAAGTTGAGGAAAGTTGCCCAATTCTTGACTTAGCCATTGATATGGAAAAGGGAAATGAACGAGAATGGCACTTGCTGGACCCAGAAGAATGTCTCCAAACCCTACTTGAACTAGAAGAGATTAGGGATAAAATTGTACTAGAATGGCCAGAAGGTGAGAAAATCTCCATCCGTCGACAAGCCGGAGTTAACCAACTCAACCTCAATATTCGCACTAGTCAGCAGGATTGGTTCAGTTTAAGCGGCCATGTCCTTATCGATCAAGATGAAGTAATTAGCTTAAAAAGCTTACTCGAAAAGGTTAAAAAAGCCAACAGTAGATTTATCCCCCTAGAAGACGGTCAATTCCTTGCTCTAACACAAGAATTTAGAAAAAGACTTGATGAATTAATTGTCTTTGGAGAGACCGGCACTGCTTCCCAAAAAGATGAAATCCTTATCCACCCCCTAGCAGGCATTGCCCTGGACGGATTAACCCAAAAGGCCCAAATTGATGCTGATGAGGGGTGGAAAAAACAGATCAATGCCATTCAAAACATCCAGGACCTGGTCCCAGTGCCTCCCTCTACCTTGCAAGCTGAGCTCAGAGATTACCAAGCCGAGGGATTTGTATGGATGGCACGTTTAGGTCATCTTGGAATAGGGGCTTGTTTAGCTGACGATATGGGGCTGGGAAAAACCCTGCAGGCCATAACCACAATTCTTTATCGAGCCAAAGACAAACCCACCTTGGTTATAGCTCCCACATCCGTATGCATGAACTGGGAACAGGAAATCGTACGCTTCGCGCCCACTCTCAACATCCGCTCCCTTAGCGGGCCAGATAGAGAAGGGGTCATAAAAAATCTTAATAAATTTGATATCCTCATTACCAGCTTCACGTTATTGCAACAAGAAATAGACTTGCTTTCCGAGGTAGAATGGCAAACCGTAGTACTTGACGAGGCCCAAGCTATTAAAAATGCTGCGACCAAACGCTCCAAGGCTGCCATGCGTATCAACGCTGAGTTTCGTTTGATCACCACTGGTACCCCCATTGAAAACCATCTCGGCGAGCTCTGGAACCTGTTTCGTTTCATCAATCCAGGTTTACTCGGCTCTTATAAGAAATTCAATACCCGTTTTGGCATCCCCATTGAGAAGCACCAGGACAGAGATGCTAGGAGGCAATTAAGAAAATTAATACAGCCATTTATGTTGCGCAGGATCAAATCTCAAGTTCTCGATGAATTACCACCCCGCACCGAAATTACCCTACGGGTGGAAATGACACCACAAGAACGACAATTCTACGAGGCCATCAGACAACAGGCAATCGAAAACATTGAAGGTAACTCTGAAAAACCAGGTAGACATCTTCAAATTCTTGCCGAGATTATGCGGCTACGACGTGCATGCTGTAACCCTAAACTTATTGATCAAGAAACTTCTATCAGCTCAACCAAAATGCAAGTTTTTGCAGACGTTCTTGACGAACTTCTCGAAAGCCATCACAAAGCACTGGTATTTAGCCAATTTACAGCTCACCTGGCTCTCCTCAGAGCACACCTTGAAGAAAGAGGTATTAGCTACAAATACTTAGACGGAACCACCCCGGCTAAAGATCGTCAACGTCAAGTGGATGCTTTTCAATCAGGAGAAGGGGATGTTTTTCTAATAAGTCTTAAAGCCGGAGGGCTCGGACTTAATCTAACCGCCGCTGACTATGTCATCCATATGGACCCATGGTGGAACCCAGCGGTAGAAGATCAAGCCGCTGACCGTGCACATCGAATCGGCCAAAAGAGACCAGTTACCGTGTATCGACTTGTCACCACCAATACCATTGAGGAAAAAATAGTACGCCTTCACCAAGAAAAACGAGACCTTGCCAACTCTCTGTTAGAAGGTACCGATGTAAGTGCCAAAATCGGTATTGACGAACTGCTTCAACTTATTAGAAGTAGTTAAAACCATTATTATTAACCATTCATACTGCTACATTTTACAATTTCGGGATAATATACATTAAACAGTGTAACTGGTTAACGATCAGCATACTCCTCACACGCATGCATAATATTTATCGAAACCAAGCGATACCGACTGGATGTTTTTAACCGGTCAACAATTACATTTTTTTCACCTCTATTGCAGGTACACAAAAAACAAATTTACCCTTGCTCATAGTCCCTTTTCTCGGTAATTATTTTTTGTAAATCTATAAATGACGCCGCATTATAAAATGTAACGCCACCAATAACCTGAAGACTTTACATAAATCAGCTATGAATATTCGAATCGAAAAGACCTCAAGTGAAAAAGGCCAAACACTCATCTCCGAGCTTTTTAACCGTTTCTCATCTGGAGACAGCAACTGCGAGACCATTGTCCGAGACATCCTTAATGATGTCCAGCAAAATGGAGACAAGGCCGTTCTTCGTTACATTCGTCAGTACGATTCACCAAACATGA